>SKGU01000151.1 GCA_007117255.1 Natronohydrobacter sp.
CCCATCATCCTCACAAAAGCCGCGACACCGCGGCTTTTGTGCATTCAGCAGACATTCTATCAGCGAGAAAGCGATAGTCCGATGCGCCAGCACTTTTCCAAAGCATACGCATTTCTTGACGACGATTCAGGCGCTGTCACCACCGATTTCGTGGTCCTGACCGCTGCCATCTGCACCCTTGGCGCTGTGGTCGTGCTGACGGTTGTCACAGGTGCACAAGCCACCAGCAACGCCACACGCAACGCGCTCTCCAGCGCCGAACTGCCCGATGTCGGGTCACATTGAGCCCCCCCAAACACCGCGCATTTGCCATGCTCTTGTCCGTCCGGGGTCAGGCTTTCGCCCTTGCATCAACCGCGCTCAAGCTGTGCGGCCGCTTCGGCCATCAACTTGTCTGACGCCGTCTCGACAACAGTTTCCAATTCTGCCAGAAAAACGCGCGGCTCTTTGCCCGCTGGTATACGCGGCAGGAATTCGACCACCGCCAGCCCCGGTTTGCGGTACAGGCTGTGACGTGGCCAGAACATGCCGACATTCGTGGCCACTGGTACGCAATCCTGCCCCAGCTCGCTGTAAAGCACGGCAGTCCCAACCTTGTAGGGCATCTTGACGCCCGGTGCGACACGGGTGCCCTGGGGATAGATGATCAACTGGCCCGGTTCCTGTGTGCCGGATTTGACGCGCGCCGTCATCGCCTTGATCGCTTGCCCGCGCTTGCCGCGATCAACTGGCACACATCCGATGCGCAGTCCGTACCAGCCGAGAATCGGCGCATAGGTCAGCTGCTTCTTCATAATGAACCGGCCACGCGGCAGGGCACCAAAAATCATGATGATATCCAGAAAGGACTGGTGCTTCGCGGCAATCAGCACCCCGCCTTCCGGCACTTCGCCACGCACTTCGGTGCGCAGCCCTGCAATCACGGCTGCTGACCAGCGAACATAACGGCAATAATCCTGACAGGCCCGCAGCGCACCATCCCGGTGCCACAACGCATAAGGCAGATAGACAACACCGATTACCAGCATCGCTACATACATCTGTCCGATAAAGATTACCGACCGCAGCCACTGCAACGCATATCGCATCAGGTCACTCCTCTGAGAACGCGGAAGGCTGTCGCCATGCTCGACGCCCAAGCCAACGCCATGGCCAGCGGTGGAACAGCCAGCGGCCAAAGCCAATTCACTCCGTCAAAGCCGATGCCTTCGAAGACCGGTACAGTTTGGCCCACGTTTGGCACAGCCAACATCACGAGCATGGCCAGCGCTGTACCTGCCAAGGCCCCGAAAAATGCCCGCGTCGAAATACGACGGACAAAAGCCCGTGCGATAAAACGGTCCCGCGCCCCTACCAGCCGCAAGACCCGGATCACCTGCCCATTGGATGACAGCGCGGCACTGGAAGCCAGCGCGATGATAGCCGCAGTCACCGCCCCGATCAGCCCCAGAGACACCAGCGCCACCCCCTGCAGCCTTGACGCCGCCTGCACCAGCGGCCTGCGCCAGCGCGTGTGATCATCATAGACCGCGCCCGGTGCTTCTGCAGCAAGACGCAACCGCAGCCCCTGGCGATCGGGGCCCGTGGCCGTCTCGGTCAGTTCCACAAGACGCGGCAAAGGCAACGCATCCAGCGGCAGATCAGGGCCAAGCCAGGCTTCCAGAAGCGCCGCCTGATCTTCAACCGGCATAAGCCGCGCGGCGCTGATCCCCGGCGTAGTGCGCAACACTTCCAGCACCAGTTCGGTCTGAGCTTCGATCTCTTGTGGCGGCGCAGCGATCCTTACAGTGGCCGTCTGCGCCAGCGAGGCACTCCAGGTGTGGGCCAGCTTGGATGCCGTGACCGACAAAGCAAGCGCGAATACGGCAAGAAAGGCCATAGCGGCGGCACTAAGCGTGACCAGCCACACGCTCTGGCCCTTTCCCGGCACCACCAGATTTGAAATCTGCGCTGTGCTCACAGTTCTGACCCCGCCAGTTGCAACTTGCGCCCTGATATCCGCATGACGCGCGCCTGCACCTGTGCTTTTGCGAAACGGATCAGATTCAGGTCATGGGTGGCAATCAGCACGGCTGTGCCCATTCGGTTCAACTCGATCATCAGCATCATCAGGCGCTGCGACATCTCCCAGTCCAGATTGCCAGTCGGTTCATCAGCCAGCAAAACGTTGGGCGCTGAAATGATGGCCCGCGCCAATGCTGCGCGCTGCCGCTCCCCGCCTGACAAGGTGGGTGGCAAGGCTTCGGCACGCTCGCCCAGCCCCACCCAGCCCAGCAGGTCGCCAATGTCGCTTTGTGACACGGCCCGTCCCGTTGTGCTGAGCGGCAGTGCCACGTTCAACTCGACGCTCAGATGGTCAAGAAACTGGCAATCCTGATGGACTACCCCGATCCGTTCGCGGGTTTCGGCCAGCTCGTCACGCGACATTTTGCGCAAATCACGGTTCAGCAATGTAACTTTGCCGTCACTTGGGACCAGTTCACCATAGCACAGCTTCAGGAACGTGCTTTTACCGGCGCCGGACGGCCCTGTGAGAAAGTGAAAACTGCCCGGCTCCAACCGCACAGAAACATCGCGAAACAGCGGACCACCGCCATAATCGTGAGACACATCTTCGAAAACAATCATTGCGTTCCCGGCATTTCACGACCGTCCGATGGGGTTGGCCCGACGCTCAAGGACGGGTCGGCGCTCTGCGATCCTGACCATCGTTTCCACCCCCAAGAGAAAACCGTTAATAAACTTGGCCTTTGTGTCTGTGCTTGCTACAACATTGAGACTACAACGCCAATGCCCCTTTGGGGTCGGTTAGGGTCAAGTGATGCGCATAGTTTGTCCGAGTTGCAACGCCCAATACGAGATCGACGTCTCGTTGCTGCCCGATGGAGGACGCGAAGTCCAGTGTTCCGCATGTGGCCATATCTGGTTTCAATCTGGCGCAGCATCAGCAACCGATACAACATCGGCACCTGAACCGTCGCCGTCGCCTACTGCGCCAGAACTGAACACACCGACGGATCAAACCAGCCCGGATACAGCAAGCCCCGAAACGGACAGCGCCTCGCAAACGGATGAGCCTGATCTGACGCCCGAAGAAGATACAGCGCTTGAAGGCGATGACGACCAGCCGCGCACGTTTCCTCAGCCACAGGCCGTCGATGCCAAGGTGCTCGATATTCTGCGCGATGAAGCTGAATACGAGGCCCAGCAGCGCGCGCGGGAAGCCACCGGTTTGGAAACACAGCCAGAGTTGGGGTTACTGGGCGCTGCACCATGGCCCAGCAAACCCGAAAGAGCAGAGGACGAGGACACGCGCGCCAGTGCAGGCAAAGCCAAGACTGCGGCCCCGGCCTTCCCCGATATCGACGATATCAGCGAGTCGTTGGAACCCGTTGGCCGCAAGCGTGACAAGAATAGCGCTTTTGAAGTTCCTGCGACCGGCGAAGAGAAGAAACGCAGTTTTCTGCGTGGGATGATGCTGCCGGTGATATTGGCGCTGATTCTCGTGTCGCTTTATCTTGCCGCGCCGGCAATCATTGATGCCATTCCGGCATCTGCGCCGATTTTGACTGGCTATGTCAACACCATTGACGAACTGCGAAATGCAATCACGGGGCTTCTGGGAAGCTAGGCAATCCGGCAAGCGCCGCAGATTTACGCCGCATCAGGCAAATCAGCGAAGCTTGATCAATTCCCTCCGAAGATCGAACCGAGAATGCCGCGGATCGTATCATCCAATGAAGATGACCCGCTACCGCCCGGCGCTTGCCCGGTCTGGGGCATCGGCGCAGTTTGCGGGGCTTCAAGCACAGGGCGTTCCGGCTCCAGCATTGGCAGCGGACGCGGGCTGAGACCGCGCGACACGCGCGTCATGGTTTCGCGCCAGATATCAGCAGGCAATCCCCCACCTGTTACACCCTGAAGGGGCGAATTGTCATCATACCCCATCCAGACACCTGCGACATAATCCGCCGTGAACCCAATGAACCAAGCATCCCGCGCGGCCTGCGTCGTGCCGGTTTTGGCCGCAACTTCCCACCCATCCAGACGCGCCCGCGTTCCGGTGCCTTCTGCAACCACGCGCGTCATCATCCATGTCAGCACCTGCGCTGAGCGTTCGGAAATCACGCGCTCGCCAATACCTGTAGAGGCACCAAACAAGGGCGCGTTTTCGCCCAGCAGGGACAGCTCCTCTATCCCGAAGGGGCGCACAGCACTGCCCCCGTTCAGGATACCGGCATAGGCGGCGGTCATTTCCAGCAAATTGGCCTCGGACGCACCCAGCGCCAGCGCAGGGCCTTCGGCAAGATCGCTGTGCAGGCCGAACTTGTTGGCCACCTCGCGCACGCGCGCGCGCCCCATTGCTTCGGAAATCCGCACCGCCGGTGTATTCAGCGATCTGGCCAGCGCTTCAGTCAGTGTCACAAAACCATAGAACTGGTTGTCATAATTGCGCGGCGACCATGCGCCAGAACCGGGCGTCGTGATCGTCAATGGTGCGTCTTCGACGATATCGAACGGCTCGAACCCGTTTTCAAGCGCAGCTGCAAACAGGAACGGCTTGAAGGCAGACCCGGTCTGGCGCATGGCTTGCGTCGCGCGGTTGAACCCGCCCACCGTCGCTGAACGCCCGCCCAGCATGCCGCGCACGGCCCCGTCCGCAGACATGACCACCACGGCGACTTCTGCTTGCGAGCCGTCGCGCACACGAGTGTCAAAGACATGCGCTACCGCCTCTTCGATGGCCGTCTGAATCCGGGCATCAAATGTGGTGCGCATGATCACATCTTCGGTGGTCTGGCGCGTCAGATAGGCAGGCCCCGATTGCATCAGCCAATCGGCAAAATGCACCCCGCGCTGCGCTTCGGCCTGATTAGACAATGTCGCAGGATAGGCGCGCGCCTCTGCGACTTCGTGGGCGGTAAGGTAGCCCTGTGCTTCCATCAGGCCAATCACGACATTCGCACGGTCTTGCGCGCGCTGTAAATTCCGGGTGGGCGCGAGTAACGAAGGCGCAGGCAGCAGGCCTGCCAGCATTGCAGCCTCTGCCGGGCCAACTTCGGCCGCGCTACGCCCGAAATAGCGCTGTGCTGCAGCTTCGAACCCGCGCGCGCCCGCGCCAAGGAACGCCCGGTTCATGTAGATTGTGAGGATATCGTCCTTGGAGAATTTTGCTTCAAGCGCGAATGCGTAGGGCACTTCCTTGATTTTGCGCCAAAGCGTCCCCCGCCGGCAGTCATCTTCATAGGCGGCTTCGGACTCCCAGATTTCGGTGTCATACGGCACACCCAGACACAGAAGCTTCGCCACCTGTTGTGTAATCGTTGAACCACCAGCACCGGAGAACGCACTGCGACCTGATTGCAGATTCGAACGGATCGCGCCGGCGATCCCGCGCGGGCTGATACCCAGATGATAATAGAAACGCCGATCCTCGACCGCGATGATGGCATCCTTCAAATGCGGCGACACAGTCTGCGCTGTGATGGCACCACCGAAGGTTTCGCCCCGCCATGCGAAAACCGAACCTTCGGAATCCATCATCGTGACAGAGCCGCGCGCGCGCGCGTCCAGCAGATCGTCCAGCGGGGGCAATGTGGTGTAGAAATAGCCCGTCGCAAGCCCGACAATCACGGCGACCGTGGCCCCCAGCCGCCAGGTCACACCCCAGACGATCCGCCAGACCAATCCGACAAAGCCCGTGATCAGGCGCACAAGAATATTTCCTCTTCTGGGCTTCGCAACTTTGCTGCTACGTCCTTTTCGGGGTGCTGCTGCTTTGGGTTTGGGGGGCGACTTCACGCGCCGATCCGCCACGAGCTTGCGCCCGCTTGTATTCCTACCACTCATGTCTCGGCCCCGAGAATTACCTGCATTCAAACCAGCGATCACTCTGCTTCGTATTTTTCTTAATCGCATTCTCTGCCCAAGAATACCACGCAGATCGCGGGAAGTTGTAGTGCGGATGACGCAATCTCGCATCCCATTACTGCACATTTTGTAGGCAATGACTGAATTTTGTGCACATTTTTTTCATATCAAGCCCTGAAACCTGTGCTGCAGCGCCGCAATAGATTGAGACTCGGCCCGCGAAAACCCCTGATTGGCAGCGTGCGGTCCGAAGGACTCTCGCTCTGAAGAAAGGGGAAAACCTGTGAAATATATCATAGCGGCGATAAAACCGTTCAAGCTCGAGGAAGTGCGCGAAGCCCTGACCGCCATCGGGGTGCGCGGGATGATGGTTACGGAAATCAAGGGATTTGGCGCCCAGTCCGGCCATACCGA
>SKGU01000269.1 GCA_007117255.1 Natronohydrobacter sp.
CCAGCACTTTCGCCCCCGCGCCAATCAGGACACCATTACCGATCTTGGGGTGGCGGTCGCCATCTTCCTTGCCCGTCCCGCCCAAGGTCACGGAATGCAGCATCGACACATTGTCGCCCACCACGGCAGTTTCACCGATCACGATGGAATGCGCATGATCGATCATGATCCCCTTGCCAATGGTCGCGCCGGGGTGAATATCCACACCAAAGCATTCCGACACGCGCATCTGGATCATCGAGGCAAAATCAGACCGGTTCTGATTGCACAGCCAATGCGCGATCCGATACGCCTGCACGGCCTGGAACCCCTTGAAATACAAAAGCGGCTTCAGGAAACGGTTGCACGCGGGATCACGCTCATATGTGGCCACAATATCAGCCCGTGCGGCTTCGCCCAGCGAGGGATCATCAGCATGCGCCGCATCCATGATTTCACGCAATATCTGTTCGGACAATTCCGCGGAGGCCAGCTTTTGTGACAGCCGGAAGGCCAACGCCTGTTCCAGTGTCCGGTGATGCAATATGGAGGAATGAAACATCCCCCCCAGCAGCGGTTCCTGCGTGACCGAGGACAGCGCTTCGGTGCGGATGGTTTCCCAGACCGGATCGAGTCGTGCGATTCCGGGTTTCACATTGGGATGGTGTTCTGAGCGGGCGGGCATTGCTGTCCTTCCTGAAAGCAGTATTCTGCGTCATTTATTCAAGATAGCACATAAGGACTGCGGCGCAAAAGACAACGCCTGATCCGGGCAATTGTCGCGCAATGTCAGCCGCGTGCCAGAAGGTGCAAGGCCCGCAGACGCTTGGGTGGAATGGCGGCCGTTTCAACGGCTGCGAACACATGGAGCGTATCCAGATCCCTGTCGATGACTGCGTGATCCGAGACCCAGCCCCCCAGTCCCAGATAAAGCCGCAACAGCGCGGGAACCTGCTTCAGCCCGGCAGTCGCATCTGTTGGCGTGCCGTTGGGCAGAGGCAGTATATGCTCCGCCCCCTGCCCCGGACGCAGTGTTTCGGGACCAATATGATTCGCAGCAAGATAGGCTAGGGCCTCGCTGTGGCGCTCTGGATCAGCCCCCCGGAATGAGGCGCATCCCACAAGCATATCCGCCTGCGTTTGCAGCGACAGCCGGGTCAGACCGGCCAGAACAGCGCGCAGAATGTCAGGATCATGAACATGGGCGGCGTCAATGCAGATACGCCCGATTTCCATGCAGCGCTGCCCGCTGCGCCCGATCACGCCCAAATCATAGAATTGGGCACTATAGCTGTCTGACAGTTGGACCGGGCCTGCCAGCAAGCGCAACCGCGCTGCCGCCAGAACATCCTTTTGTGCAGATTTGCGTACCAGAAGATGCAGACAATGGGGGTCAAAGCGATCCATGTCGCTGACACCTTTCGCGCCGCGGAAACGCACAGCACGCAGTCGTTGCACCGCAGCAAGGTCTTCCTCGTCACGGGCAAGACCAACGGCCAGCCCCCCGATGGCAATACCCCAGGATGACGGATCGAGCGTCAGGCGTGTGCCGGATTCAGCATCTTCGTCATGTGACATACCTGTCCCTGACATTTTGTGCCTGCGCACCGACGCTTGCCAAGGACGGTATCAGCGACCGCCAAGCATCTGTGCGGGGTTGAACTGGCCAAAATTCGAGAACAACTGACGCAGGACGGACATGCCTTGTGGCCCGGTCGATGTAACCCTGCGCGACAATGGGACGACTTCACCATTCTCCAGTCCGAACCGTTCGATATTGGACACGCGGTCTGACCCATCGAAGGAAATCGTGACAACTTCGCGGTTCACTTCGACTGGCGCGCGCCAGCCCTCATGGATCCAGTCACTCTGCACATAGTACCATGCGGCCCCTTCCATCACACCCGTCAGGCCGGGGCGACCAATCTTTTCGGCGACGCTATCACGCGTGTCGCGGCCGACTTCGATTTCCGCAAGCAGCATGTCATCAGGCGCATAGCCGTGGAACCGCTGAATCGGGCTGCAGGCAATCAGCCCGAAGACAAGTATGGCGGAAAAGACGATCCGGATCGCGCGGTGTGTCATATTGCTTGCGTGTCCCTAATTGCTTTCGTCTTTACTTTTGATCAAGCCTCGGCAATCACCGAAGTCGTGTCGCGGTCGCCGTGTTCCGCCCGCTCTTACGCACAGGGATACAGAAGGACGCCACGCTATTCAAGAATGGAACGCGAAGCCCTATATGTTTATAACGCGAACGCAACTGCACAGGATATCCTTATCGTGACATCGACACCCGGCGAGATCACATCTGTCTCTGTCATGCCCCCGCTTCGGGTATCACAGCTTGGTGGACGCAAAACCCAGAAAATCGACCTGCAGCCTGATTCAGAGCAACGCCGTCAGATTGCGGAGTTGCTTCAGCTTGATGCGCTGCGGAAATTTCGGTTTCGGGCAGAACTGCGCCCTGTAGGCCGCACAGACTGGGAGTTGATCGGTCAGCTTGGCGCAACTGTGGTGCAGCCCTGCGCAATCACGCTTGTCCCTGTCATGACCCGAATCGATGAGCCTGTGACCAGACGCTTTGTGGCGCATATGCCCCAGCCGCAAGCGCCAGAAGCAGAGATGCCGGAAGATGACAGCCTTGAGCCGCTTGGCACAGAGATAGACATTTCTACAATAGCGCTGGAAGCGCTGGCGCTCGCGGTTCCTGCTTTCCCCCGCGCAGACGGCGCAGAACTGACAGAATCGGGCGTGATACGACAGGCGCCAGAAGGTGAAGCGCCATTGACGGAAACCCGGCCCAAGCCCTTTGCAGCACTGGCAGCCTTGCGGGATACACTGGCGAAAGACGCGCCGCGCGGGCGCGAGGGCGACGAATAGGACTTGCTGCGACAACAAATATCACTATTTTACGATGCTCGTGATTTGAGGGCTTGGAAGCGGCGCACAATCCGTGTATCCCGCGCCGAAATCGCATCTTCTTTCTTACGCTTCCGCGACCGCCCGTATCAGGGCAGATGGACCGGATGCCCTGACAACAGAGGTTATGACATGGCTGTTCAACAGAACCGCGTGACCCGCTCCCGCCGTAACATGCGCCGCGCGCATGATGCTCTGGTTGCGGCCAATCCGAATGAATGCACCAATTGCGGCGAGCTGAAGCGCCCGCATCATGTGTGCCCGTCCTGCGGCCACTACGCTGATCGCGAAGTCGTCGCGCAGACCGGCACTGTTGATCTGGAAGACGACGCAGCCTGAGGTTTGGGAGACCCGCAGGCGGGTCGCCCATGGCAAGCGCACCTCATGGCATGACGCAAGAATCATCCAACAGGATCATCATATCCATCGACGCCATGGGGGGCGATCAAGGTCCCTCTGCCGTGGTGGAAGGATGCGCATTATCCGCAGCCAAGAATGATGCCATCGGCTTCATTCTACATGGCGACGAAGCAATCCTGGCACCCTTGGTGAAACGCCATGCGGGCCTTGAGGCTATTTCGCGGATACATCACAGTCCCAACGTCGTTCAGATGGACGACAAGCCCAGCCAGGTCATGCGCCGGGGACGTGGGACATCGATGTGGTCTGCACTGACCTCAGTGCGCGACAACGAGGCGCAGGCGGCCGTCTCTTGTGGCAACACAGGGGCGTTGATGGCTGTTGCGATGTTGCGACTTCGCAAGATGCACGGCGTCCACCGTCCCGCCATTGCATGTCTCTGGCCATCGCGCGGTGAAAGCGGATTCAACACAATGCTGGATGTTGGTGCCGATGTTCGCGCTGACGAAGAATCGTTGCTGCAATACGCCCTGATGGGTGCAGCCTATTATCGGAATGCTTTCGATGCCCCCCGCCCGCGTGTGGGGCTTTTGAATGTCGGCACCGAAGACCACAAGGGTCGCGCCGAAATCAAGGAAGCGGCGCGCCTGATTGCCGATGCCTCGGAAACCGGGCGTTATGACTTCGTGGGATTTGTCGAAGGCAATGACCTGCCATCAGCGCATGTGGATGTGATCGTCACGGATGGATTTACCGGCAATGTGGCGCTGAAGACCGGTGAAGGCACCGCGCGTCTGATCAGTGACACGTTGCGTGATGAATTGACCGCATCCCTGCTGTCGAAGCTGGGGGGACTGGCGGCCCATGGCCCGCTCAAGCGTTTGCAAAAGCGCATGGACCCACGGCGTATGAACGGGGGCGTGTTTCTGGGCTTGAACGGAACAGTGGTCAAATCGCATGGCTCCGCCGATGCAACTGGGGTTTCGGCTGCAATCAAACTTGCCTTCAGGCTTGCCAAATCCGGCTTTCAGGACCGGATGGCGGAACGTCTGGCGTCCGTGGCTGATGCCTTGCAGGAACAGGTTCTCAGCCATGACGAGCCGGCAGACAATACGACAGACAACGCGGGTGAACCGCAAGGTGGACAGACATGAAGGTAATACGGCCTGTCATTCGAGGTACTGGCCACTATCTGCCAGCGCGGGTGGTCGAGAATGCCGAATTTGCCGCAACGCTGGATACCAGTGACGATTGGATCGTGTCACGCTCTGGCATAGAACGGCGCCATTTCGCTGCAGAGGGCGAGTACACCTCTGATCTGGCAACCTATGCGGCACAGGCTGCGCTGGAAAATGCCGGTCTGGACGCGCAGGACATCGATGCCGTGATCGTTGCCACCTCGACCCCGGATTATACATTTCCCGCAGTGGCCACGCAGGTTCAGGCCCGGCTAGGTATCACAAGCGGCTTTGCCTTTGATATTCAGGCCGTCTGCGCAGGGTTTGTGTTTGCGCTGGCCAATGCCAGCGGGCTGATTCTGGCAGGTCAGGCCAAGCGCGTTCTGGTGATCGGAGCCGAAACCTTCTCGCGGATCATGGATCCGACGGACCGCACGACCGTGGTATTGTTTGGTGATGGCGCTGGCGCAGTTGTTCTGGAAGCTCAGGAAGGTACCGGCGCGAACACGGATCGCGGGGTTCTGGGCTGTGATCTGAATTCTGACGGGCGCTACCGCGACTTGCTCTATGTTGACGGGGGCGTGTCACGCTCAGGCACTGTTGGTCAATTGCGCATGCAAGGGCGCGAAGTGTTCCGGCATGCAGTCGAGAAACTCGCCGCAACGGCTACGACGGTGCTGGAGAAGGCCGAACTGAGCGCAAGCGATGTGGACTGGATCGTTCCGCATCAGGCCAATTTGCGCATCATCCGTGGCACGGCACAGAAACTTGGCCTGCCGATGGAACGTGTGATTGTGACAGTGCAGGACCACGGCAACACCTCTGCGGCGTCAATCCCGCTGGCGCTATCTGTCGCCAATGCCGAGGGACGTTTCAAACCGGGTGATCTGATTTTGACAGAAGCCATCGGCGGGGGGCTCAGTTGGGGTGCGGTTGTGTTGCGCTGGTAGCGCTCACACTGCCTTTCAGGCCATACGGCAACCCCCTGATATTGACTCGAAATTCGCTTTACCCCATGCTGTGTGAAAACGAGGGGTAAAAAATGTCCAGCAAGACCTTGACGCGTATGGATCTGACCGAAGCCGTGTTTCGCGAAGTCGGGTTGTCAAGAAACGAGTCGGCCAGTTTAGTTGACGCAGTGTTGCAGCATGTGTCCGATGCACTGG
Organism: Natronohydrobacter sp.; assembly: GCA_007117255.1. Taxonomy (GTDB): domain Bacteria; phylum Pseudomonadota; class Alphaproteobacteria; order Rhodobacterales; family Rhodobacteraceae; genus Roseinatronobacter. The sequence continues at coordinate 5,603 of SKGU01000269.1, forward strand.
CGCGCGGCGAACAGGTCAAGATTTCCTCGTTCGGGACGTTTTCTGTGCGCGACAAGAATGCGCGTGTCGGCCGCAATCCGAAGACTGGCGAGGAAGTGCCGATTTCGCCGCGCCGTGTGCTGACATTCCGTCCGTCACATCTGATGAAAGAGCGTGTGGCTGAAGGCAACCGCAGATAGGATTTCTCGCGATGCGCAAGGCACGGGACGCGTTTCGCACGATCAGCGAAGCCGCGGAAGCATTGCAGACCCCGGCGCATGTGCTGCGGTTCTGGGAAAGCAAGTTCACGCAAGTGAAGCCTGTGAAGCGGGCGGGCGGGCGTCGGTATTATCGCCCCGCCGATATTGACCTGCTGTCCGGGATCAAGACGCTGCTTCATGATCAGGGTATGACCATACGCGGCGTTCAGAAGCTGATACAGGAAAAAGGCGTGCGTCATGTGGCGGCAATTGCGCCGCTATCAGACACACAGGAGTGGGAAGTCGAAGCGGTGGCCGACCGCGAGGAAGAAAAAGCGCCGGTATTGCACGACGCATCTGTGGTTCCAGAGCCAGAGCCAGAGCCAGAGCCAGAGCCAGAGCCAGAGCCAGAGCCAGAGCCAGAGCCAGAGCCAGAGCCAGAGCCAGAGCCAGAGCCAGAGCCAGAGCCAGAGCCAGAGCCAGAGC
>SKGU01000034.1 GCA_007117255.1 Natronohydrobacter sp.
AGAAAGTCACAGCTTCCAGCCATTCGGGGCTGTCAAGCTGGGCATTCCAGTCCTCATCAAACCAGCGCGCACCAAAAGAGTTGGCGACCGTGGTGATGAAGGCCATGTTCTCGCCCCAGCCCGCTCGGCCACGGATGCAGATACCGTTGATATTGTTGTCACGGTCCGTCATCGCAGCCGCTGCTGCCGCAATATCGTCCCAGGTCGGCGCTTCAGGCATTTCCATGCCGGCCGCTTCCATCAGATCGGTGCGATACATCACCATCGAGCTTTCGCCGTAGAACGGTGCCGCATAGAGCGAGTCATTGTACGACAGCCCGGCGCGCATCGCAGGCAGGATATCATCAATGTCATAGTCTTCGGGCAATGTATCCAGCGACACCAGCCAGCCACGTTCGGCCCAGATCGGTGTTTCATACATGCCGATGGTCATGACATCAAACTGCCCGCCACTGGTCGCGATATCCTGTGTTACCCGCTGGCGCAGGATATTCTCTTCCAGAATGACCCATTCCAGCTCGATCCCCGTTGCTTCGGTGAACTCGCTGCTCAGCGCCTGCATTCGGATCATGTCACCATTGTTGACCGTTGCAATCGTGAGAGTATCGGCGGATGCCCCGACGGCCGTGATCAAACCCATGGCGGTCGCTGCATAGAGCGTTCTTTTCAAATTCATCTCATCTCCTCCCTGATATGGATGAGACCAGAACGTAGCGAAGAAACTTACCGCGCGTCAAGAAAAATATTCACGCGCGCAAACTATTGATCATGCAGAACTTCGCAGGATCAGCTTCGGGGTAAACAATGTCTCTTGCCGCTCATCAAACCGGCCACCTGCATCAATCAGCTCCGTCAGAGTCGCAAATGCATGATTCGCGACCGACGCATAGTCATGTGCGGCCGTTGTCAGGGACGGGCAGGTAAAGCGCGAAAATGGATGATCATCATGCGAGGCCACCCGCAGATCGCAACCTTCGCCACGCCCCACTTTCAGCCCGCGTTCATAACAGGCCGACAGCAGCCCGATACCAAGCCGGTCATTGCTGCACAGCACCGTGTTTGTTGAAAACCCACCAGCATCGATGATGCTCAACGCACCCTCGCGCCCGATCTCCTCAAATGCCCATCCGGCCCCTGGAACACTATAGACTTTCGGCTCCAGCCCCAGTTGGTCCATCATTGTCAGATACGCGACCCGGCGCTTGTTGGCATTCGGGTTCGCCGGAGTCTGCATCTCGAAGAAACACGGCGGCTCGCCCGTCCGGGTCAGGTAATCCACGGTCTGCGACACGAAACTGAAATTATCCGAGCCGACAAAAGCCGCGCCAATGCCGTCCATATTGCTGTCAAACAACACTGTGGGAACTTCGCGGCAAAACTGCTTGATCGCATCACGCTGCGAAATCCGGCCAAGGGGTGCCAGCAACACACCGGCAGGCTTCAGCAATCGCAAACCATCGAGAACATCCACCTCCAGATCCGGCTGTCCATGTGCGCTGTATAGCGCCGGACGAAACCCCGCACGAATGCAGCGCTGTTCCAGTTGGCGCGCAATTTCTGCAAAAAACGGATCAGCCAGATATGGAACCACGATCCCGACGATATTGGTCAGCTTGCGGTTCTGATTGACTGCAAAGATATTCGGTCGGTAATCATATTGACCAAGCGCCGTCTCGATCCGGTCGCGGGTCGATTGACGCACACTGTCAGGGTCTTGAAAATACTTCGAGACAGTTGGCCTGGAAATGCCGATCAACGCGGCGAATTCTTCCATGTTTCGTATTTTTGTATCTGACATCAGGCCCGGTCCAATCGAGTATCGCAACATTGCCACAACAACGCTTGCGGCAAAGAATATTATTATCGCGCGCAAAGTTTCAACTGGCAACCGCCTCCGGCCACGCCGAACCGGGCCTGACAGGCGCTATCGCATGCGCTGCACAACTTTTCGCCGCCTGATCCATATTTCCAACAGCGCAAGGTAAGGCAGATAGAAGGCGAAATACTGCACTTGATCGAAAGGCCCGGTAAGCTGCTCATTGCTCCACAATCCGCCAGTCACCAGATACCAGAATACATAATGCAACCGATAGATCAGTGAGCCAGCCAGCAGAACCAGCAGCCGCAACGCCCAGTTGTTGTGACGCCGGACATCGCCTTTGCGTGCGAACCGGATGGTCTGAACGGCCGCCACGGCCATCAATGCGCCATAAAGGGCAAATCCGATATCCATCAGCGGGCCTGCAATTGTCCCGTGTCTGACAATGTAGATGAAACCCCCGAATGACACTACAATGGCGGCCAGAACAACCAATCGCCCTGCAAGCCTGTGCACGCGCGGATAATCATGGCGTACATGCGCGATCAATTGCAAAGGCGCAAGGATCATCACCAGCCCACCCAGCAGCATATGTGTAAAAATGGCCTGATTGGTGAAGGGGGTGTCGGGGTTGTAGATGTTAGGTCTCGGCTGACAGATCGCCTCCAAGCCCACGCAGCCCGAAACGCATGGAATAAGCTGCAAAGGCAACAACCGCTGCGCCGACCAACACTGCAGCCAGCGATTTCGCTACAAAAAGGGCATTCAACCCCAATCGATCCATGCACGCCTCCCAGATCTCCGCAGATGTAACAGGCTGCGCAACATTGGCAAACGCGTGTATGCTGTGCAAAAAGGCGGACATGGTGCAAAGCGCAAATAACGGGACCGATGTTCAAACTCTGGCACATCGCCGGGACCGTTTGCAGGCCAGGAATCGGAGAGCACACACTGATGCTTGAACATGGTCACAATCATCTTTTCATAGCGGCCGCCTTGGCAATTGCGCTGATGTCTGGCTTTACCGGGCTTTCCCTGACGCAAGGCGCGTCTAAAATGGGACTGGCGCAGCGTAAACTTGTGGTCACGATGTCGGCGCTGTCGCTTGGCACAGGCATCTGGTCGATGCATTTCGTCGCCATGCTTGGCATGACGTTGCCAGTGGAATTCTACTATGATGCTTTGATCACCCTGATTTCTGCTCTTGTTGCAATCCTTCTGACCGGGATTGCCTTGTTGCTCGTGCATTTCGGACAGCGAACGCCCCTACGCATAACGATGGCTGGTATCTGCCTTGGCATTGGCGTTCTGGCCATGCACTACATTGGCATGTCTGGCATTCAAAGCGTGCGCCCGGTCTATTCGGGAACAGGTCTTGTCGAAGCAATCGCTGCGTCACTGGTACTCTGCGTGGCCTCTTTCTGGGTCTGCTATGGCAAGCGTGACAGCCGCAATATATTGATCGGTACGTTTGGTTTCGGGCTTTCTGTCTTCACTGTGCACTTTATCGCAATGGCCGGTACGCAATTCGTAGCCCTTCCCGATGCCGCGCCATCAGGCGTCTGGATGAGCAACGAGGTGATGGCACTGTGTGTGACCCTGGCGTCGTTTATTATTTGCGGGGCGTTTCTTCTGGTCAGTGTCACATTTGCGACAACCACTGCACCCACGGCCATCAGTGATGCACAGCCAGTTGTTCAACCTGCCACTGACAGCGCCAAGGTCGTGCCTGATGCGTCGCCGCTGCCGCGTCTGGAGCCCGCCGCAGGAAAACTGCCCTATGAGAAGCACGGGCGCATTCATTTCATTCCCGAACACGAAATCCTCGCTGTCCGCGCCGAAGGGCGTTACACCCTGCTTTACCACCCGTCGGGGCGCTTGTTTTGTCCTTGGTCTATTTCAGAAGTCGAAGAACGGGTGAGTGACGCCAATTTTGTAAAGTCGCACCGCAGTTATCTGGTAAATCCGCGCCATGTGGTCAGCTTCGAGCGAAAGAAAGACACTGGCATCTGTCACTTTGAAGAAGGCGCGCCTCTTGATGTCGCGCCGGTAAGCCGATCTTCGCTGAAAGCCGTGCGCGCCCGCCTGGGGGTCTAAGCAGGCCCATAACCGTGACAGAATAGCGCATGTGGCAGCTTGTCGCAATTCATGCAGATTATTCGCATTTCGTGCGCAAACCCTAGCATTTCATGATCTTCTGCTAGGGTCTTGGGCATCTTCGCGCTTTCTGATCAGTCTGTATTCCAGCTTCAGGGAGGAACGCTGATGATACCGGCTGCATTTGAATACCATCGACCCATAGACATTGGCGGCGCAGTGTCGATCCTTGCCGAACATGGCGACGAGGCGCGCGTTCTCGCGGGCGGCCACAGCTTGATTCCGATGATGAAATTGCGCATGGCAGATGTGCCCCATCTGGTCGATCTGCAAGACATCACCGCGCTTAAAGGAATCACGATAGAGGATACGCGCGTCACAATCGGCGCCATGACGACACAACACGAACTGATCACGCATGACGCGCTGTTCGCAGCCGTGCCGCTGCTGCGCGAAGCCGCGTTACAGATTGCCGACCCGCAAGTGCGCCACATGGGCACAATCGGTGGCAATGTCGCGAATGGCGATCCGGGCAATGACATGCCGGGGGTGATGCAATGCCTTGATGCAACCTTCACGCTTGAAGGTCCGGACGGCACCCGCACTGTGCAGGCCCGTGATTTCTACGAAGCAGCTTACCTGACCGACCGCGACGATGCGGAAATCCTCACGCAAATCAGCCTGAATGCGACCCGTGGCGGATATGCCTATGAAAAGCAGAAGCGCAAGATCGGGGATTACGCGACTGCCGCCTGCGCGGTGCTGATCGAGGCAGAGAATGGTGTGGTCTCCTCGGCAGCCATCTCGATGACCAATCTCAGCGATGTGCCCGTCTTTTCCGAAACGGCGGCGCAAGCGCTGATCGGCACAAGCTGCGAGCCTGCCGCTGTCAAATCCGCCGTGGACGCCGCGCTGACGGAAATCGACCCGACCGAAGACAATCGCGGCCCGGTCCAGTTCAAACGCCATGTGGCAGGGATCATCATCGCCCGCGCGATTGAGCGCGCCTGGGCACGGGCATAAGGGGGGGAACACTTATGACAAAACAAATCCTGAAAATGACCGTGAATGGCGAAACGCATGAGGTTCTGGCAGAGCCGCGCGAATTGCTGGTCTATGTCTTGCGTGAAAAGATCGGCATGAAAGGGCCGCATGTCGGCTGCGAGACCTCGCATTGCGGGGCCTGCACAGTCGAGATCGATGGCAAATCGGTCAAATCCTGCACCATGTTCGCCGCACAGGCGCAAGGCGCGAACATCACCACCATCGAAGGTCTTGGCACGCCTGACGGGCTGCATGTGTTGCAGACCAGCTTCAAGGAACATCACGGGCTTCAATGCGGCTATTGCACGCCCGGCATGATCACCCGCGCGCATCGTCTGCTGCAGGAAAATCCAAACCCGACCGAAGAAGAAGTCCGCTTCGGCATTGCCGGCAATATCTGCCGCTGCACCGGGTATCAGAACATCGTCAAGGCGATCCTGTCGGCGGCGGCTGAAATCAACGCAGCGAAGGAGGCGGCACAATGAACGACATGACCCCGGATCGTGACGAACGCGTCGCCAAGCTCAAAGGTATGGGCTGTTCACGCAAGCGCGTCGAAGATGCCCGCTTCACCCAGGGCAAGGGCAACTATGTCGATGACATCAGCCTGCCCGGCATGCTGACAGGCGACTTCGTGCGCTCGCAATATGCCCATGCGCGGATCAAATCCATCAATACTGAAGCCGCCCTTGCGCTGGATGGTGTGATTGCAGTTCTGACCGCCAAGGATCTAGAACCCCTCTCGCTGCACTGGATGCCCACGCTGGCCGGTGACAAGCAAATGGTGCTCGCGGATGGCAAGGTGCTGTTTCAGGGACAGGAAATTGCCTTTGTTGTGGCGCGTGACCGCTATATTGCCGCCGATGCCATTGAACTGGTCGAAGTGGAATATGAGGAACTGCCGGTCATTGTAGACCCGATAAAATCGCTGCAATCCGATGTCGTGTTGCGCGAAGACCTGGACCCCAAAGCCCCCGGCGCGCATGGGCCGCGCAAGCATCACAACCATATCTTCACATGGGAAGTGGGCGATGAAGCAGGCACCAATGCCGTGATCGCAGATGCCGATGTCGTGGCCGAAGCATCGATGTATTACCACCGCACCCATCCTTGCCCGCTGGAACCCTGCGGCTGTGTCGCCAGCATGGACAAGGTCAATGGCAAGCTGACGCTCTGGGGCACGTTTCAGGCACCGCATGTGGTGCGCACAGTTGCCTCGCTTCTGTCAGGGATCGAAGAACACAATATCCGTGTCGTCTCGCCCGATATCGGTGGGGGCTTTGGCAA
>SKGU01000256.1 GCA_007117255.1 Natronohydrobacter sp.
CTGCAAAGCGCAAGAATTGCGGCGCTGGACTCGGTGATGGCGCGTGCGCAACTTGCCGATGACACGCAGATCGTGGCCTTGCAGACCGCGTTGAAGACGCATTATGCGCGGCGGATTCAGAAGGCACGCTAAGCATGGATTTCTTTTTCCTGTCGATGAGCCTGCGCATGCTGCTGACCGCTTTTTTCGTTCTGGCGATGGGTGCAATCATTGCAAAGGCGCGTCCGTCCTTTGCCGCGATTGCAATTGCCATGCCTGTGGTCATCGGACCGGGGTTTCTGATCCTTGCGTTGGAACAATATCCAGATTTCATATTACGCGCGGCAGAGGATAGCTTGGGTGCCTTGGCCGGGACTGTAGCTTTCGCAGTGGCGGTCGCGCTGCTGGCAGAGCGCGTGCGCGCGCAATTTGTCCTGATGCTTGCGCTTGTTATCTGGCTTTGCGTGGTGCTGATGACAGGACCCGCGCAAGGTCTCTTGGGCAATCTTGCGGCTTTTGCACTGATCTATCTGCCAGGAGTCTGGATCCTGCGCGCCCGCCCGGTTGCACAGCGCCGCCCGGTTACTTGGTCGCCACGATTAGAACTGCCGCGCGCAGTATCGGCGGGATTACTGGTTGGCGTGGTGACATTGAGCGCTGATTATCTTGGACCAACTTTTTCAGGCACGTTGATTGCCTTGCCGGTCGGCATGTTATTTGTCGCAAGCGGTGTCTTGCGCAGTTCTGACCCACGGCGTGTGCGCGATGTACTGTCTGCAGGAGCGCGCGGGACTGCGGCGCTTGCTGTGTTCCTGATCTGCGTGTGGTGGCTGATCCAGGGTGCGGTGGCGCCAGTCACGGCTGTCTTGGCCGCGATTGTCCCGGCGGTTGCTTTTGCAATCCTGCTGGCTTTTGCGATGCGCAAAGGCGCTATTGTACAGGCGCAGTGAGTGACAGTTCATGATCATTCGGGACAGATTGCGCAAATCTGCTGCAGGCCATATCGTCTGTCGCCGCAGATATTTTTCGTGCTCTGCGTTGCCGCGTAATTTGCCATCCTTCATTATCTCCTGTCCATGCGGGTATACGGCCGCAGGCCAGCCCGTGATCTCAAGCCCTTCGTAGGGGGGTATGGTCGCAGGCGTCATGCAGGTTTTCATGCTGGAGAATGCGCGACCAGCGGTTGCAATGACCGGATGTGCGCTTGGCAGGCAACGCGACGAGACATCCAAATCTGCCACCAAGCGGTTAGGGGTGTGGATTGCAGCGATTATCCACCATTGACAAAAAAGCGTGCCTGCATCGGCCAGCCTGCGGTGCGGCTCATTCTGCTTTCATTCGGAATTTGCAACTGGTGTGGAGTTGATGCAAAAGGACGGAATGAACATGAACCCCCTGATCATGCAAATGGCGCCACATGCTGATGCTGAACAAATGTTCAAGCTGGCAAAGAACCGTTTGCGGGCGATGAAAGCCCAGATCAGCTTCACAGAGGCATAAGAAACAAAATGGCAGCCACCCCGCGCGTTTTTCTGGGACTGGGCGAATGCATGGTCGAACTTGCGCCCACCCCGGATGGAACCTTACAGCAGGGCTTTGCGGGGGATGTGTTCAACACATTGTGGTATTGCGCACGCGTTCTGGAACCGGGTTGGAAAGTTCGGTTTCAGACAGCGCTTGGGACAGACACGCTGTCCGATGAGTTGATCAGCTTTGCACAGGAGGCGGGGATCGATTGTGCGACTGTGCCGCGCCTGCCGGGTGCGATGCCCGGTCTCTACATGATCCGGCTGACAGAGGGCGAACGCAGTTTCCTTTATTGGCGTGGTCAATCCGCCGCGCGTCGGATGATGGAAGCGGCCGATCTGGTGGCAACGCAAATGATGAGCGCTGAGGTGGTCTATCTGTCGGGGATCACCTTGGCCATTCTTCCGCCACAGGCGCGCACGGAGCTGATCGCGTTGATGGGGCAGGCGCGGGATGCTGGGGCCTTGGTGGCATTCGACCCGAATGTCCGCCCCGCACTCTGGGAAAGCGCTGATGCGATGCGCCTTACGCTGACGCAAGCTGCCGCCGCCGCAAGTCTTATTCTGCCCAGCCATGATGATGAAGCCAGCGCTTTCGGCGATGCCTCGCCCGAAGACACCGCCGCGCGCTATCACGATGCGGGCACACCGATTGTGGTGGTCAAGAATGGCGCGGAACCCGTCATCACGCAAAGCGCGCAGGGGCTGGCCCGCTATGAGACCCCACCGCTGGCAGGCCCGGTGATCGACAGCACGGCAGCCGGTGATTCCTTCAATGCTGGCTTTCTCTCCGAATACCTCAGAAGTGGCGACATCGGCGCGGCTGTCCGCGCGGGTCAGGAACTGGCCGCATGGGTTGTACGGGGCCGTGGCGCACTTGTCGCCCCCAAGGGGTGACAGAGACAGATCTCAACCGCGATGGGGCAGCACACGGCGCAGCTCAAAATTTTCAGCCAGAAACACCAGATCGCCCCGCGCGCCAGGTGCAATGCGCCCCAGGTCCCGTGCACCGATTACATCAGCGGGAATGCGGCAGGCCATAGCCAGCGCGCGGGCAGGATCAGCACCTAGCTTCACCAGATGCGCAACGGATTGCGGCAAGGAAATGTCAGCCCCGGCAAGCGTGCCATCGGCTAGGGTCAACCGCTTGTCATGGCGCAGGATGTGCCGTCCGTTCAGCGTGATTTCCGTTTTGTCGGTTCCGGCGAAGGCCATGGCGTCGCTGACAAGAAACAGGCTGTCAGGCGCTTTCATGTGCAGTGCAATCTGCAAGCATTCCGGCGCGACATGAATATCGTCTGCAATGATCCCGGCAACGAAAGCGGTTGTCATGGCCGCACCGACAAGACCGGGCGCGCGTGTCTGAAGTGGGCTCATCGCGTTATACAGATGGGTGACGCAGCGTGCGCCCGCATCATAGGCGGCCTTCGCAATGTCGGCAGAGCAACCGGAATGCCCAAGGCTCACGATCACACCGGCGCGATGCAAGGCACTGATCTGATCACGCCTCACGGCTTCGGGCGCAAGTGTCACCATCAGGGCTGGCAGGATTGCGGCAGCCTTGCAAAGCTCTGCCAGATCGTCAGTTGTCATGGGACGGATCAAGACCGGGTCATGCGCACCTTTGCGTGCCGGATCAAGATGCGGTCCTTCCAGATGCAACCCTGCAAAACCCAGCACGCCGCGCCGATAGGCCTCAACCCCGGCTGCGATCACGGCGCTTGTGGTCCGGGGGGTGTCAGTGATCAGGGTCGGCAGGATCGCTGTCGCGCCAAGTCGCGCATGTGCAGCGCATATGCGTGCCAACTGCTCGGCATCTGTATCTGGCCCAACCATCACCCCATCGCCACCATTGACCTGAAGATCAACAAAACCCGGTGCAAGGATGCCCGATCCTAGGTCGGTTATGTCTGCGGTCTGCGGCACGCTGTCGCCTGCGCGGTGCAGTGTGGCGATACGCCCGTCCTCATGCAGGCTGACCGCCGCATGGTCATGCAAGCTCCAGCCATCGAAGACCTGTGTGGCCTTGAATATGCGCATCATATTGGCGTCTCTTTTGATCCTGCGAGGATGGCGCGGTGCGTTCAGGGTCGGGCTATTGCCTCAATGAGACTGTAAATGGCCACGAGACGCAAGAGAGGATCACACGCTCGGAGCACCACGGCGCGCCCTCCACAGCGCGCCGTCAAGCCCTGTTCCCCTTGGGGTTACGCGGCGCAGATGTACATTGTCCTTTGCAAGGATGCGGTCCAGCAGCGCCGGGCCAAGCCCGCCTAGCGGCACGACTGGTAAGTCATGTGTGCGGGATTGCAGCTTGTTCAGGCCACGCAGCAGATAGGCGCACCCGTCGTCCAGGATTGCCCCTGCAACCGGACAATGCTTGCGGTCATGTTCCAACACAACGGGCGCAAGGGCTGCAAAATCAGCAGGCCGCGCAGATCTGGCAAAGGCGATGATTTCGGGCAGTGTCGGGAATTGTTGGTCCAGCGCATCCACCAGCGTGCCCGTTGCCCCGATGCCATCCCGCGCATGCAAACAGCGTTGCAGGGCCACGCGCCCGATCCACGCGCCGCTACCTTCGTCACCCAGCATCAACCCATAGCCGCCAAGGCGCCGCATCTGACCTGACTGCTGGCATGCAAGGACCGACCCTGTGCCTACAGCCATGACAATTCCATCACTGTCCCCGAATGCGCCCGATAGTGAAATATCGACGTCTCCACATACCGACAAAGCACGGTAAGGCAATGCCGCGCCCAACCTCGCGCCCGCGTCTGTCTCGCTTGCACCTGCGACTCCCAGCACGATGCGCGGAGTAATCTCTGCCGCACTCGGAACCATGGCATGCACAGCATCAATCACTTGCGCCAATGTGCAGGAAATCTCGTGAAGGGCACTGTCGAAATCACTGGCGATATTGGCGGCCCCGCCGCTGACAATCGCCGTACGCTGGCCGTCAGGCAGTTCTGCCTGTCCACGGCAGCATGTGCCGCCGCCATCCAGTCCGATGAATACTTGCATCATGGCTCCGACAAAAGAATAACGCTGGACGACCAGCGGGAAAACTGGTCCCTATACCTACCTGCTACACGACGTCGCCTGCCTTGGCGATCCATCTAACACACTGACCGACACCACCATATGCGATCTGTGTATCGGACCTTCATTTCCATGAAAATGCACAGAAAGGAACGCCATGACTGAAGAAGCAGATCCTCGATACCATGCTCTTGACCGCTGGGACAGCTTGACGGCCTTGCGCACGGTCTGGGAAAGCCAGATGGCTGCTGTGGCCAGCATCGGCCCTGCTTTGGCGGCATTGGCAGAAGTGGTTGAAGCTGCTTTGCCACGTCTGCGCGCGGGCGGACGTCTGGTCTATGCAGGGGCCGGTACATCGATCCGCATTGCGGTGCAGGATGGCACGGAACTGGGACCAACCTTCAACTGGCCGGAAACGCGCACAGAGTATCTGATCGCCGGCGGGCCTGCTGCCTTGAGCAAGGGCATAGAAGGCGCCGAAGATAATGCCGAGGATGCGCGTGCTCAGGTCGCTGCCACCGCGATCGGCGCAAGCGATGTAGTCATTGGCCTTGCGGCCAGCGGGCGCACCCCGTTTACCATCGCCGCGCTGGAGGCCGCCCGCGCGGCAGGGGCGCTGACTGTTGCAATCTCGTGCAATCCGGGCGCAAGGCTGCTGGATGTCGCGGAACATGCCGTGGTTGTGGAAACCGGGGCCGAGGTCGTCGCAGGCTCCACCCGAATGAAAGCGGGCACGGCGCAAAAGGTGGTGCTGAACATGATCTCGACGCAAGTGATGGTGCGTCTGGGCCATGTGCATGACGGCTTGATGGTCGATATGCGCGCGCAGAATATCAAGCTGCGAGACCGCGCGCAGGGCATGGTCATGCGGATTGCCGATGTGTCGCCTGAGCGGGCCGAAGCGGCCTTGCGGCAATGTGGCTGGCGTGTGAAACCGGCGGTGCTGGTCGCGCTAGGCGCAACGCCTGCTTGCGCAGATTCGGCTTTGAACGAAGCGCAGGGCCTCTTGCGACAGGCGATGGTCGCAATTCGCGCCGCACAGCATTAGTTTCAATGCTTGACGGACGACGGTGACGGATCATTTTAGGCTGATGTTCATTCTCAGCCCCGATACTGTTGTGAACCGGGACGCGCTGCGCATTCGCTGGGTGCCACGGCGGTTTCTGGGGCGCACAACGCTCTGGCCCAAACAGGGCGGCTGGCGGTTGATGGCGCGTGTGATCTTCGAGGCAGAGGCGCTGCGTTTCGCCCTTGTGCTGCTACCTTTCGTGATTGCTGCACTGATATGGCCCGAAAAGGCGATCTTCATTGCTCAGGCCCCCGTGCTGATGCTTGCAGCAATCTATGTGTTCGAAGCTAAATTCATGCGTGTGCCGCGCGCTGCACGCCCGACACTGTTGCGAGAGGATGAGGTGGATGCGGGCCTTGATCTGCTGCGACAACGCGCACGCCATATCCTCAGCCGGATCGCTGCGCGGCGTGCTCTGACCACTGGTCGATTGCATCTGGTCATCGAGCAATCAGAGTTGATCCGCGTGGCCCCGATGTCACTGGTATCGGTGCAATGCGATGACGGTCCGGAATTGCTGGCGCTTGACGCTGAAGAACGCGCGTTGATCCGCCAGACCCTTTTCGCCGAGCCACTTGACGAGCGCCGCTTGCAATATATCGGGCTTGCGCGGCGTATCGACATCCACGA
>SKGU01000242.1 GCA_007117255.1 Natronohydrobacter sp.
CTGATGGCCGTGCCCTTGCTGATCGCTGCGGCGCTGATGCGCAGTCCGGCTGAAGGGATGGGCAATTTCGTTCTTGCCTCAAGTATTTACGGGGCAACATTTATCGTGATGATCAGTGCATCAGCGCTGTTCAATCTGCGGTTCAGACCTGCATTGGACTGGCTGTTTCAGCGGTTGGATCATGCGGCGATCTATCTCAAGATTGCGGGCACTTATACACCCTTCACGCTGATCACCGGGCAAGGGCTGGGCCTGCTGGCGGGACTGTGGGGGGCTGCGGCGGTTGGTGTGGTGCTGAAGCTGGTCTCACCTGCGCGGTTCCGGTTTCTTGCTTTGGCGTTGTATCTTGGCATGGGCTGGGTGGGCGTTTTGATTCTGCCCGATCTGGCGCAAAGCCTGCCGCCCCTGATCCTTGGGCTGATGCTGGCGGGCGGCGTGGTCTACACCTCAGGTGTCGTGTTCTACCTGTGGACGCGGTTACCCTATCATTTCGCGATCTGGCATATCTTCGTGCTGGTTGCGTCTTTCCTGTTTTACGCGGCAGTCATGGCGCTTTTGTTAAGCGCCTGAGGGCCACTGCCCGCGCGCCTCCAAGACTTCTCGCAGCAAGCCGGGGCGATCAGTCATGATCCCGTCCACACCCATATCAAGCAACCTGTGCATTTCTGCGGCGTCATTGATGGTCCAGACCTGTACTGCGATGCCTGCGTCATGGGCCGCTTTCAAAAAGCGCGGCGTGACCACCGCGATCCCCTTCCATTCGGTAGGAACCTGAACCACGCCAAAGCCGTCCAGCGAAAGTGGCAGGCCCCAGCCGCGTGCCCATAGCCGTGCGACCTGCGCATGCGCTGGCGACCACAGCAATTCAGCCCCAAGGCCCGCACAGGCGCGTTGTGTCCTGTTCGGTGCGAAGGCGCCAATCGAGACCCGCTTGATAACACCCATCCGCGTGATCAACGCGCAGAGCGGTGCCACCACGGAATCGGATTTCGCCTCAATCGTCACATGCATATCCGGAAAGGCATCGAGAAGATCCTGTAGCCGGGGTATTTCGGCGCCACCTTTGGTGCGTATGCTCTGCAATTCGGCGAAATCAAGGTCAGCGATACGGCGCGGATCACCGCAAAGCCGTGTCAGATCTGGGTCGTGATGAATGACCACAACACCATCGCGCGTTGCATGAACATCAAGTTCGACATGGCTGAAGCCCAGTTGGGCTGCATGGGCAAAGGCTGGCAGGGTGTTTTCCTCACGTTCCAGCCCGCCGCCGCGATGCGCGATGGCGATAGCGCCGCGATGGGCAAGAAACGGATGGCGTGAAGCAGTCAACATGAGGGTATGCTCGCGCGGATTTCCGGCCATGTCGAGACCTGATCCGCCTAAATTTCGAATACCAATCGCGCCCTTTTTGTGATAGCGTCTGCGTAAATCGGGGGGACCGGTAATGTCGAAGCAAGACGCTGACGAGGCTGTGCTCTCACGCGTGGCGCAACATCGCGCAAACGCGATCCGGGGTCTTGCACTGAAATCTTTGACTGCGGTGAAATCTGCGCATGACGCCCGCTGGCCCTGCCTTGTTCGTCCTGTGAATCTACCGATCTCGACGCATGCATCAAAGGTTGGCTAGGCGTAGTGTTGCGTCAAAAGTCGTATTTGCCAAATTCGTACCGGGCTGGCATCTTCGCTGAGCGAAGATCAATGCGCCGGGAGATGTGTGATGGAACCTCGTTTTGATGATATCCCCGAAATTGCGCTGAACTGGCATGAAGATGGGCGCGGTGCCGCCTTGGCAACTGTAGTGGCCACATGGGGGTCGGCGCCGCGACAGGCGGGCAGCCAGCTTGTGATTTCGGGCGCTGGCGAAATCATGGGGTCAGTGTCTGGCGGATGCGTCGAAGGCGCAGTGGTGGTTGAGGCACAAGAGGCGCTGGCTGACGGTCGTCCGCGCTTGCTGCGATTCGGGGTGGCAGATGAGGCCGCCTTTGAAGTTGGTCTGGCATGCGGTGGCGAAATAGAGGTCCTGGTCGAGCCGATTGGCATGGACGCGCCTGCTTTTCCGGTCGCAATGCTGCGCGAATTGGTCGCCGCGCGCGCTGCCCGAAAGCCCGTTGCATGTGTAACCGATCTTGCGAATTGGGCGCGCAGCTTGCAGGGGCCGGATGATCCCGCACTGACAAATCGCTTCCGAGCCGACAAGTCGGGCCGTGATGAGGCCGGGCGCATGGTCACGCTGCATAACCCGCCTTTGCGGCTGATCGTCGTCGGGGCGGTGCATATCGCGCAAGCGCTTCTGCCGATGGCGCGTCTTGCAGGCTATGCGCCGACGATTGTGGACCCGCGCGAAGCTTTCGGCTCTGAGGCGCGTTTTCCCGGCGAAGATATTTCGCATGACTGGCCGGACGAAGCGCTTGCCGATCTTGGTCTTGATGCGCGCACGGCCGTCGTGACCCTGACGCATGACCCGAAACTGGATGATCCTGCGATTCGGGCAGCGCTAGCGTCGGATGTGTTTTACCTTGGCTGTCTTGGATCGACCCGCACACATGCCAAGCGGCTGGAGCGATTGTGCGAAGCGGGTTTCAGCGAAGACCAGCTTGCGCGCATTCATGCGCCTGTTGGCCTGAATCTTGGAGCGCGCACGCCTGCTGAAATTGCTGTGGCCACATTGGCCCAGATCACGCTGGCGCTCAGGGGTGCGCGATGAAATTTGGCCCAGTGTCGCTTGATCAGGCTGAAGGGGGCATTCTCGCGCATTCTGTGGCCCTGCCATCGGGGCGCTTGCGCAAGGGGCGCGTGTTGGACGCAGCCGATATTGCCGCCTTGTCGCAGGCAGGGCATGACAGCCTGACGTTGGCGCGGCTGGACGCGACGGACATGCCTGAAGACGCTGCCGCCATCGCGCTGGCGCAAGCGCTTGTGCCGAACCCTGAAGCTGCCGGGCTGGTGCTGCGGCCCGTTGGCACGGGTCGGGTGAATATCGTCGCAGCCGGGCCGGGGCTGGTTCGGTTGAATGTGCCACAAGTGCATGCCGTCAACTGCCTGCATCCGGCGATCACTGTGGCGACATTGCCGGACCTGATGCGCGTGGACCCCGGTGCCATGGTGGCGACTGTCAAGATCATCACATATGGTGTGCCCGAACAGGCGGTCGTCGCGGCGTGCAGTGCCGGGCAGGGGGCTGTGCGCCTGCTGGCGCCTGTGCTGAGAACGGCCAATCTGATCCAGACCCGTGTTGATCCGCAAGAGGATGGCCGCAAGGGCCATGGGGTCACGCAGGTGCGTCTTGACCGGCTTGGTGTCACGCTCGCACCCGTCTGTGTGGTGGCGCATGAGGTTCCAGCGCTCGCGGTGGCCCTGACCGCGGTTGAGGAAGATATCATCCTGATTCTGACGGGATCTGCTACGTCTGACCCAGAGGACATAGCGCCCGCAGCGCTGCGCGAAGCGGGTGGGGAGGTTGCGCATTTCGGAATGCCCGTAGACCCTGGCAACCTGCTGTTTGTCGGCAACTTGCGCGGACGGCCTGTGATTGGTCTGCCGGGCTGCGCGAAAAGCCCCGCGCTCAATGGGGCCGACTGGGTGTTGGAGCGTCTGGTCTGCGGCTTGCCTGTTTCGCCTTCGGATATCATGTCGATGGGCGTGGGCGGGCTGTTAAAGGAAATACCCACGCGCCCACGACCGCGACGACAGGGAGAAAGTGGCACGCCGACTGAAAAGCCAGACTAAGCCAAAAGTCGCATAGGCGGGCGCGAAAAACCGTGTTCAACTGCAATCGAAAAAGTCATGGGAGGACGTGATGGCACGAGTGACGATGAAGGTAAACGGGCGCGAGGTCAGCGCCGAGGCAGAGGGGCGTACCCTGCTGTCGGGCTATCTTCGCGAAGGGCTGGGGCTGACCGGCACACATGTGGGCTGTGACACCAGCCAATGCGGCGCCTGCGTGGTGCTTGTGGATGGCAAGGCCGTCAAATCCTGCACGACTTTCGCGGCTGATCTTGAGGGGGCAGAGGTTCAGACTGTGGAAGGGATGGCCAATCCCGATGGCAGCCTGGGTGTGATCCAGCAGGCCTTTCAGGACTATCACGGGCTGCAATGCGGCTTTTGCACCCCCGGCATGGTGATGTCGACTGCGGCGCTTCTGGCCGAGAATCCGAAGCCCAGCGAGGAAGAGGTGCGCCATTACCTGGAAGGTAATATCTGCCGCTGCACGGGGTATCAGAATATCGTGCGCGCGGTCATGGCTGCATCCGGTCAGGATGCGGGCGCGTTGGCTGCCGAATAAGCGCTGCAAGTAAGGTGCGTGCTGAGCACGCACCCTACCCATCAACAGATAGGAGAGTTTCATGCCAAAAGATGACGGCATTGGCGCCAGCAGCAAGCGGCGCGAGGATGTGCGGTTTCTGACCGGAAACGGCAAATACACGGACGATATCAACCTGCGCGGCCAGACCCATGTGCATTTCCTGCGCTCGGATGTGGCGCATGGGCGCATCAATGGGATCGACGCCAGCGCGGCCGAGGCCATGCCCGGTGTGCTGAAGGTCTTCACATCAGCAGATTTTGAAAGCGCAGGCGGTATTCCCTGCGGCTGGCAGGTGACGGACCGTTTCGGCGAAGTGATGCAGGAACCCAAGCACCCGATTCTGGCCGAAGGCAAGGTGCGCCATGTGGGCGATCCGATCTGCGCCGTGGTGGCCGAAACCTATGAGCAGGCGCGCGACGCGGCAGAGGCCATCGAGGTTGATATCGAAGAGCTTGAGCCAGTCATCGACATGAAAGCCGCGCTGGCAGATGGCGCACCCAAGGTGCATGACGATCTGAAATCGAATCTCTGCTATGACTGGGGGTTTGTCGAGGAAAACAAGGACGCGGTGAACGAGGCTTTCGGCAAGGCGGCGCATGTTGTCAGCCTGGAGCTGACCAATAATCGCCTTGTCGCCAACCCGATGGAGCCGCGCGTCGCTGTGGGTGATTACGACCCCTGGGGCGATAGCCACACGCTGTATACCACCAGCCAGAACCCGCATGTGATCCGGCTGTTGATGGGTGCGTTCGTGCTGAATATTCCCGAACACAAGCTGCGGGTGGTCGCGCCCGATGTGGGTGGCGGGTTCGGCTCGAAGATCTATCACTATGCCGAAGAAGCTTTCTGCACCTATGCCGCCAAAGTCCTCAAGCGCCCGGTGAAATGGACCTCATCGCGCTCGGAGGCGTTCATCTCGGACGCGCATGGGCGCGACCATAAGACGAAGATCGAACTGGCGCTGGATTCTGACCACAACTTCACGGCGCTGCGCACGGAAACCTATGCGAATATGGGGGCTTACCTCTCGACCTTCGCGCCCTCAATTCCGACCTGGCTGCATGGCACGCTGATGGCGGGCAACTACAAAACCCCGCTGATCTACGTCAACGTCAAGGCCGTCTTCACCAACACTGTGCCCGTCGACGCCTATCGCGGCGCAGGTCGGCCTGAAGCCACGTTCCAGATCGAACGGCTGGTGGACAAAGCCGCGCGCGAATTGGGCGTGGACCCTATTGAGCTTCGCCGAAAGAACTTCATCAATGCTGATGAGTTCCCTTATCAGACCCCGGTTGCGGTGGTCTATGATACGGGCAACTATCATGCGACGATGGACAAGATGCTGGAGCTTGCCGATTACGCGGGCTTTGAAGCACGTCGGGCGGAAAGCGCCAAGAACGGCAAACTGCGTGGGTTCGGGATCGCGCATTACATCGAGGCTTGCGGCATCGCACCCTCGAACCTTGTGGGCCAGTTGGGGGCGCGGGCAGGGCTATATGAATCCGCATCCGTGCGGGTTAATGCCACAGGCTCGATCAGCGTCTATACCGGCAGCCACAGCCACGGGCAGGGGCATGAAACGACCTTTGCGCAAGTGGTTGCCGATATGATCGGGGTCGATGCGAACAGTATCGAAATCCACCATGGTGACACCTCCAACACGCCGATGGGCATGGGCACCTATGGGTCGCGCTCGCTTGCTGTCGGCGGCTCGGCTATCGTCAAGGCCACCAACAAGGTTATCGACAAGGCCAAGAAGATTGCGGCCCACCTGCTGGAAGCCGCGCCCGAAGATATCGAGCTGAAGGACGGCAAATTCTCGGTCGCGGGCACGGATAAATCCGTCGATTGGTCGGGGGTGACGCTGGCGGCCTATGTGCCGCATAACTACCCGCTCGAAGATCTGGAACCGGGCTTGGAGGAAACGGCGTTCTACGAC
>SKGU01000122.1 GCA_007117255.1 Natronohydrobacter sp.
CCCCGCCTGGGTCAAGGTGACTGCGGCACGCGGATGCGCACCGGAGATGGCAGGTCTCCTGACTTGCGGATCACAGCTTCCCCGACCCTTCCCAGACCGCGCGGGCCCAGTGGTCATGTCGGGGTTGCTCACCGCTTACAGTTGCGGGGGCAGTAGCGGAATTGGGCCGAGGCCCGCACCGCATTCCCTTTTCAGCCAGACCTGATCGGTCTGAACACCATCGCGATGACTGTGCCATATGCGGGCGTCAGTGTCTATCGCACTCTGCGCGTTGCAGATGTTTTCGACAGCGCCAGGCGCGGATTTGCGCGGCGTCACGCGACCGTCAGAAAATCCTGCACCATGGCGTTGAAAAGGCCCGGCTTTTCCATATGCGCGGCATGGCTGGCACCGGGGATGATGCCCAGTTCTGCCCCCGAAATCCCCTGCCAGAGTGTTTCCACCTGTGGCCAGCGATAGGATCGGTCCTGATCGCCCCAGATAATGCGACAGGGCATGTCAAAGCGCGAAAGTTCCGCGCGCCCGTCCCAGTCGCGCATGGCAATCAGCGCGTTTTGCGCGGCGCCGGGATTGGCGCGGCGCGCAATATTGCGGGTGGGCGTGTAGCCCGTGCCCTGTGCCCCGTCACGAAACCATGTGGCGCTGATCCGGTCGGCGGTGGCCTGCACGCCATCTGCCGCAAGCCGCGCCATGGATGTCTCGATCGGCTCGAACCGATTTGGCATCAGGCCCAGCGGCCCGGTGCCATAGAGCACCAGCGCATTCAGGCGCGCGCCATGCTGCGCGGCGATCTGCTGCACGATCATGCCGCCCATGCTGTGGCCCAGCAAGCTGAAGCGGTCGATGCCCAAGTCATTGATGCATTGCATGACGGCAGCGGCGAAACTGGCGATAGAGGACGGTCCCGGCTGGTCAGCGGCCTGCCCGAAGCCGGGCAGATCGGGTGCGATCACGTCATGGGTGGATTTGAACGCGTCGATCTGTGCCTGCCATTGCGCCGAGCCACCAAGATAGCCATGCACCAGAACAAGCGGCCTGCCGGACCCTGCGCGCAGATAAGGCAGCCCCATGTTCAGCGCACCTGTTGCGGCAACCACAGCGCCGCTTGCGGAAAGGCGATCATCACGCCCACAAGGATCACCAGCGCCGCGATGAAGGGAAGGCTGCCCACGATCACATCGGGCACGGACACTTTGCCCCGGCTGATGCCGGATATCACATAGAGATTTAGCCCCACGGGTGGTGTCAGCACAGCGATTTCCATGGTGATCGTGTAGATGATCCCGAACCAGATCAGATCAAACCCGGCGGCCAGGATCAGCGGAATGATGACAGGCAGGGTGATGAAGGTCATCGAGACCGGCTCAAGGAACATGCCGAGTGCAATGTAGAACAGGATCACCAGAGCCAGCACCATGTAGGGTGACAGCTCGAAGGTCAGAAACAGCGCCGTGAATTGCTGCGGCACGCGGTAGTAATTCAGCACAAACCCGAACAGCACGCCCGCGGATAACAGCAGTCCCAGATAGCCCATGGTGCGCATGGTGGCCATCAGCGCCTCGACAAAGCCCCGCCAGCGCAAGCCCCCCACACCCACGGCCAGTGCGACTGTGACGAGGGCTGCAATCGCTGCGGCCTCGGTTGGGGTGGCAATGCCGCCATAGATCGACACCGTGATCACGCCGCCAATCACGATGATCGGGCCCAGTGACACAGCGATCTGAATAAGCGCCAGGCGCGGGCCTGTGTCGCGGTCGGGCACATGGCTTGGGTGCAGGCGTGCCCAGATCAGCACCACCACCACGAAGAGCGAGGCCAGCATCAGGCCCGGTATCACGCCCGCCATGAAAAGCTGTCCGATGGACTGGTCGGTGACAATGCCATAGAACAGCAGGATCAGGCTGGGGGGCAGCAGCACCGACAAGGTGCCGCCCGCCGCCAGAACCCCACTGGCCAGCCTGCGATCATAGCCCAGTCGCAGCATTTCCGGCAGTGCCACGCCGCCAATGGTCAGCGAGCCGACCATGGACGAGCCAGACACCGCCCCGAACCCCGCACAGGCCCCGATAGAGCCATAGGCCGCAGAGCCACGAATGGGCACCCCGCGATGCAGGAACATATACAGGTTCGCCCCGATATTGGAGCGGCTGATCAATTCGCCCAAGAAGACGAACAACGGCACGGCCAGCAGGATATAGTTGATCCACGCGCCCCAGAGCTTCAGTTGTGCCGAGACCAGCGAGGTGTTGAAGGTCTGGATCTGCCATAGAAAGGGCAGCGAGGCTGCGGCCAGTGCAAAGGGGATCGGCAGACCAAGACCGATCAGCAGGATCAAGAGGCCCATCAGGCCAAGGGCGACCTCATACCATTCCATCGCGCTCTTCCTTTTGCGGGGCCGGACGCAGCGCGATCTGGATCAGTCGCAGCGTGGCATAGAGTGTGAACACGGTCAGCGAAGCCGCAGCGCCCCCCCAGAACAGGTAGCGTGGCCAGTTCAGGATTTCCGAGGACGACCCGGAATTGAAGGCGCGGATCGTTGCATTGATCGTGGTGATCGAAAAGAAGACGCCGATCAGCGCCATGATCGCGCCGTTGAACAGCGCGATCAGTTTCTGGATACCGGGTCGCAGCGTGTCGGTCAGCAATGTCACGCGCGGGTAGCTGTCTTCGCGCATTGCATAGGCCAGCCCGACCAGCGCCACCGGAAACAGTAAAAGCGCCGTGGCTTCCGTCACCATCCGGTCAGGGCGGCCAATGACATAGCGCATGAACACGCCATAGCTGATCCAGACCATCTGGATCACGATGATGGCCGACCCGATTGCAGCAAGCCCCAACACCAGCCATTCGACAGTTTTCGTCGCTCGGTCAATCAGTTTGAGCATCAGAACCTCTCGCGCTGGTGGGGGCTTGTCACAGTATGGGGTGCCTTAAAGCTGGTGCTGGGCAAATAGCGCGCGGATCTGGTTTGCCATATCCGGCCCGCAGGCATTGTCCACTTCTTCGGTCCATTTCGCTGCGATCTCCGAGATCATGGCGTTGCGCTCGTCGCGCGAAATGGACACGGCTGCACCGCCGCCTTTCATCACGGCATTGCCGACCTGTCCGTCAATCCAGTCTTCATAGCGCGGTTGCAGCCAGATTTCGGATTCTGCACCAGCTTCAAGAAGGGCGGTCTGATCTTCTTCTGACAGGCGGTTGAAGCGGTCAAGATTCATCATGTACTGGATATTGCCATAAAACAGGCTGGCATTGACCATATAGGGCATGACATTCCACAATTGCCACGAACTGTAAGTCGCAACACCCATATTGATCCCGTTCACGACCCCACGTTCTGCCGACTGGAACACTTCGCCCGGCGCGATGAAAACGGGCTGGCCGCCCCAGGTCTCGATCATCATGCTGACCAGCGGGCCGATGGAGCGCACGAGTTTTCCGTCCAGATTGCTCAGGCTGTCAATCGGGCCCTGGAACCACCATTCCTGATCATAGGAATAGTTCGAGTTGATCACAGGGATCAGCCCTACATTTGCGGCTTCCGGTGCGATCAGTTCGGCATAGGCGGCATCAAGGCCTACCTGATCGGTCAGATCAATCGCAGCCGGATAGAGCGAGGTCACGCGGTAGCAGGGCAGGCGGGTGTCAGCGGAAATCCAGGCGATATCGGCGACGCCACCCTGAATGGCATCAACCCCGTCCGACCAGCCATGCAGAGTGGAAGACGGGAAGATTTCAACCGTGATGCGACCGTCGGTCTTTTCCGAGACAAGCTCTGCGAATTTCACAAACCCCTGATAGCGGATGTCGGTTTCATTGACATAGGTGGACAGGCGGATCGTCTCGGATTGTGCTGTGCTGGCCAGCAGGGCGGCGGTCAGTGACAGGGCGAGCATCTTGGTGGGGGATGTCATTGGTTTCTCCATTGTTGAACGTCTTGGATTGTGGGCCGCTCAGGCGGCCTTCTGAGTGTTGAAAAGATGGCCATAAGCGAAGAGTGCGGCAGACCCGCCCGTGTGCAGGAATACGACGCGATCCGTTTTGGCAAAAGCGCCTGCACGGATCATGGCGACCAGCCCGGCAAAGCCCTTGCCTGAATAGACCGGGTCCAGAAGTATTCCTTCCAGTCGCGCCAGCAACAGCATGGCATCGACCATCTCGTCGGTGGGCTGGCCGTAGCCCGGCCCGACCTGCTCGTCATGCGCCATGACCATCTCGCGCGGCAGCGTGCCGCGCGCGCCGATCAGTTCTGCCGTGCGCACTGCCAGCGCATGCACATTGTCGATCTGCTTTTCGCGCGGCGCGCGGACGGAATAGCCTGTCACCGGGATTGGCGCATTCATGGCATATAAGCCCGCCAGAAGCCCGGCCTGTGTACCTGCACTGCCTGTGGCATGCACGATATGGTCAATGCGCAGGCCCTGCGCATCGGCCTGACCGACCAGTTCTTCCGCGCAGGCGGCATATCCCAAGGCACCGACCGGGTTGGAGCCGCCACCGGGGATCACATAGGGCTTGCGACCCTGTGCGCGCAGCGTTTCGGCCAGCGCTTCGGCTTCGGCGTTCATGTCCAGGCCTTCGGGGCGGAAATCGAAGCTGCAGTCCATCATCACATCCAGCAGCACATTGCCCGCTTCCTCGTAATCCGCGCCCTGGTTGGTCACACGCCGTTCCAGCAGCGCATGGCAGGCAAGGCCCGTGCGGCAGGCGGCCGCGGCGGTCTGGCGCACATGGTTGGACTGCGTGGCTCCTTGCGTGACCAGCGTATCTGCGCCCTGGGCCAATGCATCCGCCACCAGAAATTCCAGCTTGCGAGTCTTGTTGCCGCCAGAGGCAAGCCCCGTGCAATCATCGCGCTTGA
Organism: Natronohydrobacter sp.; assembly: GCA_007117255.1. Taxonomy (GTDB): domain Bacteria; phylum Pseudomonadota; class Alphaproteobacteria; order Rhodobacterales; family Rhodobacteraceae; genus Roseinatronobacter. Next base: position 4,862 of record SKGU01000122.1, read on the forward strand.
TCCAGATTTCCGGCCCGCCAAGTTCGGCGCTCAAGCGGTCGAGCCGCTCCAGCGGGGTTGGGAAATGGCCAAGCCGGGTGCGTGGAAATCGTGCAAGATGCATGGGTTTTGTCCTGTCTAGCTCTTTCCAATATGTAGAACACTGAATTAACGCTTGTTCAAATGCCAATATCTTGCATTAATATGCACAAACTGCATGTTAGGAGGGTCCGTGCGTCTGGAATGGATCGAAGATATTCTGGCTGTGGCAGAGCATGGGTCATTTCAGGCGGCTTGCGAGAAACGCAATGTCTCGCAGCCAGCCTTCTCGCGCCGTATTCGCCAGATCGAAGAGGCGCTGGGCGTGTCGCTGTTTGACAGATCGGCGCGCCCGGCACGCCTGTCATCGCATGTGCATGACCAGCTTGACCGGATGCGTGATCTTTCGGCGGGCCTGCGTGATCTGTCAGCGGCCTTGCGCGATGTCGAAGGCATGCGGCGGCGGCGTATCGTCATTGCGTCGCAACATGCGATTGCGGCCACATCGACACCCGAAATCATTGGCCGCTTTGCTGATCTTGATATCGACACGCGGCTGCGTTCGGCCAATCGGGATGATTGCCTGGCCCAGATCATGACGCGGCGCGCGGATATTGCGTTCATTCATGATGTTGCGGGCGCGCAGGAAATTCCCGGCGCTGAATTCCTTGAAATCCTGCATATCGGGTCTGAAGCGCTGATCCCTGTCTATGCGCATGATCGTCTGGACACGCTGAACCAGGCTTACGCGCGGGGCGAATTGCCAGTGATCGCCTATCCTGCAGATGTGTTTCTGGGGCAGGTGCAGCGCCGGATGATCTTTCCGCGTCTGACGCGCGTGGGCCGTGTGCGCCCGAAGCTGGAAACCGCGCTGACACTGGCGGCGCTGGAATTTGCGCGCACTGGATTTGCGATCGCATGGATCCCGGAGCCGCTGGCCCGCGCTGACATTGCGATCGGGCGGCTGGTTGATCTGAGCACGACTTTGCCATCGATCCCGATGACCCTGACCGCCGCACGGCTGAGCGATACCGTATCACCCATAGTGGGTGATGTCTGGGACAGGATACAGGCGCAAAGCTGCGCACGCTCAGGCGTTTGATGCGAAAATGCCCAAGCAGGATGCAATCGCCGCGAAAATTCGGGCAAAGGGTGATTTTTCGCGCGCAGTCCGGGCAAAAAGATGCTGAACTATGGATATTCGCTGAAAACAGGACTGGTTTTGCCTTCAACACCTCAGAAAACCCCGTCATTCAATGCGCGTCTCGCGGCGCTGGTGCGCCAGATCTATCCTGATCTGAACACGGATATCCTGTCGAGCAAGATCGTGGATGCCTTCTGGCCCGAAGGCAGCAA
>SKGU01000229.1 GCA_007117255.1 Natronohydrobacter sp.
CATCATCACCAATCTGGGCGTGCTCGATGTGGTCGAGGGTGGGCTGAAGATCGTGGAATGCGCCGATGGCGTGACCGAGGACGACATCCGCGCCGCGACCGAAGCTGCAATCGTGAATTGAAAGCGAGGCGGTTTCTCGGTGAAGACTTGTGGAAAGTGGCTGAGTTCTATCAGCACGCGCGCGGTCTGACAGCCTTGGACAAGTGCGCTTGCATGATCACGATCGGTGTTGCACAGGTTCCGCTTCAGGGGGCCTCTGATCACATCGTCAGTGACGCACTTTACCTTGTGGACCCCGACGGCAACAGGAGCGATGTCTATGCCGACCGCGCCGATGCCGCTGGAACACGGATCGGTCTTGATGAACACACACCAGTGCTGCGCGACCCTTGGGCCACCACCACCGCAATTGAGCAATAGGCAAGCAGGTCACTGCTTAGGCGTGAACGAAATCTGGAAACAGCCCCTCTTGCCGCGCCCCGCCTGAATGCCGTCGATGGGCTGCTTTCGCCCGCTTACGGCACCCGCCCCCCCGTCGCCTCGGTCACGCCCAGAGCTGCGCGTTTGACCAGACCGCCCATTTCCTCGGCGCGTTCCAGGGACAGGCGGAAAACCGGGCCAGAGATGGACAGCCCGGCCACCGGTACGCCCTGGGCGTTGAAGATCGGCGCGGCGATGCAGCGCATGCCTTCGGTGCGTTCTTCATTGTCGATGGCAAAGCCGCGTTTGCGCGTGGCGATCAGGTCTTTTTCCAGATCCAGCGGGTCGGTCAGCGAGGCCGGCGTGAACCCTTTCAGCCCCCCCGCCATCATCCGTGCCAGCCGCGTCACTGGTGCATAGGCGAGAAGCGCCTTGCCGATGCCCGACACATGCATCGGGCTGCGCGTGCCCGGTGGGAAAAACGCGCGGATCGCCTCATGCGTTTCCACCTGTGTCAGAAACAGCACCTCGTCGCGGTCCTCGACGCCAAGATTGGCCGTCTCGCCGGTTTCGCGCATCAGCGTCTCCATAGCGCCGCGCGCCCGGTCGGCCAGTTTCGTGCGCCGCAAGAAGGCCGATCCGATGCGAAACGCCCCCGCGCCAATTTGCCAGCGCTGCGCGTCAAGTTCTAGCTCGACAATCCCATGGGTCTGAAAGGTGATCAGCACCCGGTAGGCAGTTGCGGGCGATTGATCTGCGGCCTGCGCAAGTTCGGTCAGGGTCAGCCCGTTGCTTTCCGCCAGCACCCCCAGAATACCCAGCGCACGGTCAAGCGACTGGACGGTGTTCTGTTCGGTCTTGTCATGAAAGGCGCGGGGGCGACCGCGCGGGCGGGGTTCAGCCATGGTCTGTCCTTTTTGCAGCGCAGCGAAAAATGATTTCGCTCAGTGAAAAACAAAAAAGCCTTTGAGATCAGATTTTAGGGGGTATTTTTCGTATTGTAAAAAACAATTTCAAAAAAATTGCATGAGCGAGGAACGGGCGGTAATGTCCTGAAATCTTGGCAGGAGTAAGCCCGATGTCCACACAGAACCCCGTATTCATTCCCGGCCCGACGAATATTCCAGAGGAAATTCGCAAAGCCTGCGATATTCCCACGCTCGACCACCGTTCCCCAAGTTTCGCGCGCATGTTCAAACCTGCGATTGCGGGGGTGCGCCGCGTGCTGAATATGGCCGAGGGTGAAGTGATCCTCCTGCCCTCGACGGGGACCGGTGGCTGGGAAGCTTCTGTTTCCAATACACTTTCTGCGGGTGACAAGATTCTGACCGCACGGTTCGGGATGTTCAGCCATCGCTGGATCGACCTGTGCCAGCGTCACGGGTTGGACGTTCAGATCATTGAAACGCCTTGGGGGCAGGGCGCGCCCCTGGCCGAGATCGAAGCCGCCCTGCGCGCAGATTCTTCGCATGAAATCAGAGCGGTATTGGCCACGCATAATGAAACCGCAACTGGCGTGAAATCCGATATCGCAGGCATCCGCCGCGCGTTGGAAGCCGCCGGACATCCCGCGCTTCTGTTCGTGGATGGCGTGTCCTCCATCGGCTCCATGCCCTTCGACATGGCGGGCTGGGGCGTCGATGTCGCAGTGGCGGGGTCGCAGAAGGGCTTCATGCTGCCTGCTGGTCTGGCAATCCTTGGGGTGTCTCCCAAGGCATTGACTGCAATGGAAAAAGCAACCCTGCCGCGCACGTTTTTCGACTTCCGGGACATGTTGAAATCCTATGCCACGGGAGGCTATCCCTACACGCCCGCAGTGGGGCTGATCGCTGGGCTGGCCAAGGCCATCGAGATGCTGGAGGACGAGGGGCTGGACAATGTCTATGCCCGCCATCACCGTCTGGCCGAAGCCACCCGCCGCGCAGTCGCCGCCTGGGGCATGCGCCCCTGCGCCGCAACGCCGGATCTCTATTCCGACACAGTGACCGCTGTTGTTGTCCCGGATGGCCGTGACGGCACCGAACTTGTTCAACTGGCGGCAACGAAATACGGCGTGGCCTTTGGTGTGGGACTGGGTGAGGTCGCCGGAAAAGTGTTTCGTATCGGGCATTTGGGCATGCTGACCGATGTGATGCTGCTGTCCGGTCTGGCCACGGCGGAAATGTGCATGGCCGATCTGGGCTGGAATGTGCAGCTTGGGTCTGGCGTTGCGGCAGCGCAGGACTATCTGCGCACGTCCAGTGTTCTGGAGCTGGCCGCAGCAGCGTGATGGGGGCTTTGCCCCCGTCGCCTGAAGGCGACTCCCCCAGGATATTTGGGCAAGAATGAAAGGGTATAGGCCATGAAGGATCTAACCGAGATGTATATCCCGACTTATGAGGATGTTGAGGCGGCCCATGCGCGGATCGCGCCGTATATCCACCGCACACCTGTGCTGACGTCGAGTTATTTCAATGACTTGACCGGCGCCGAGCTGTTTTTCAAATGCGAAAACTTCCAGAAGGCAGGCGCGTTCAAGGTGCGCGGGGCATCCAATGCCGTGTTCGGCCTGTCAGATGAGATGGCCGCGAAAGGGGTGGCGACCCATTCCAGTGGCAATCACGCGCTGTCGCTGAGCTATGCCGCCGGGAGGCGCGGCATCCCCTGCCATGTGGTGATGCCACGCACTGCACCGCAAGCCAAAAAAGATGCGGTGCGCGGCTATGGCGGAATTATCACGGAATGCGAGCCGTCGACCACTTCGCGGGAGGCGGTGTTTGCCGAGGTACAGGCCGCGACCGGGGCGGAATTTGTCCATCCTTACAATGATCCGCGGGTGATTGCGGGGCAGGGGACGTGTTCGAAGGAATTGATGGAGCAGGTCGAGGGCTTGGATGCTGTGATCGCGCCGATTGGCGGGGGTGGCATGATCTCGGGCACCTGTCTGACGCTGTCGAATATCGCGCCGGGGGTCAAGATTTATGCCGCTGAGCCGGAACAGGCGGATGATGCCTATCGCAGCTTCAAGGCCGGTCATATCATCGCGGATGACGCGCCGGTCACAGTCGCGGACGGGTTGAAAGTGCCGCTGAAGGAGCTGACATGGCATTTCGTGTCCAACCATGTGACCGATATTCTAACTGCGTCTGAAGATGAAATCGTGGACGCGATGAAACTGACATGGAAGCGCATGAAGATCGTGATCGAGGCAAGTTGCGCTGTGCCGCTGGCCACGATCCTGAAGAACCGTGAGGTTTTTGCCGGCAAGCGCGTCGGCGTCATCATCACCGGCGGCAATGTCGACCTCGACACGCTGCCTTGGATCAAGAGTTAACGGGAGGTTGAAGACATGAACGCACCAACCAGATTTGACGAGCTTGAAGTGGGCTATGATGTGCCCGCGCTGCCGGGCATGGACGAGGCCGATATTCAAACGCCTTGCTTGATCCTTGATCTTGATGCGCTGGAGCGCAACATCAAGAAGATGGGCGACTATGCAAAAGCACATGGGATGCGGCACCGCGTGCATGGCAAGATGCATAAATCGGTCGATGTTGCGAAACTGCAAGAAACTCTTGGTGGCTCTTGCGGGGTCTGCTGCCAGAAGGTCAGCGAGGCAGAGGTTTTTGCACGCGGCGGCATCAAGGATGTTCTTGTGTCAAATCAGGTGCGTGACCCGGCCAAGATCGACCGGTTGGCGCGCATGCCGAAACTTGGTGCGCGCACGATCTGCTGTGTCGATGATGTAGCAAATGTTGAATATCTGTCAGAAGCTGCAACGCGCCATGGCACCCAGATCGAATGTCTGGTCGAGATAGATTGCGGCGCGGGGCGCTGTGGTGTGACGACGACGCCTGCTGTGGTCGAGATCGCCAAGGCGATCGATGCTGCGCCGGGGTTGAAATTTGCGGGGCTGCAAGCCTATCAGGGCGCGATGCAGCATATGGACAGCTACGAGGACCGCAAGGCCAAGATTGACCTGGCAGTAGCACAAGTGAAAGACGCGGTGGATACGCTCAAGGCCGAAGGGCTGGAGTGCGATATCGTCGGCGGTGGCGGCACGGGCAGCTATTACTTCGAGAGCACCAGCGGCGTTTATAATGAACTGCAATGTGGCTCTTATGCGTTCATGGATGCCGATTACGGGCGGATCCTCGACAAGGATGGCAAGCGGATTGATCAGGGCGAGTGGGAGAATGCATTGTTCATCCTGACCTCGGTGATGAGCCATGCGAAACCCGGCAAGGCGATTGTCGATGCGGGGTTGAAAGCGCAGTCTGTCGATAGCGGGTTGCCGGTCATCTTTGGGCGCGATGATGTGAAATATGTCAAATGCTCGGATGAACATGGCGTCGTCGAAGACACTGGCAATGTGTTGAAAGTCAACGACAAGTTGCGGCTGGTGCCGGGGCATTGCGACCCGACCTGCAATGTCCATGACTGGTATGTGGGTGTGCGGGGCGGCAAGGTGGAAACGCTTTGGCCCGTATCAGCGCGCGGCAAGGCATACTAAAGCTCAAGGCCCCTTCGGGGGCCTTAAAACCCTGAAATTGAAGGAATACTCATATGTGGATCGTCCCCGAATCCGCCATCCCCGGCCTTGTTGATGAACAATCGGCCTTTGACGCCATCGAGGCCACCTTCGCCGCCATGTCGCGCGGGGACGCCTATAACTTCCCTGTGGTGCGCGAAGCGCTCGGCGAGGGGCGGCAATATGGTTTCAAGTCGGGTCTGGATCGGGTTGGCGCACTGCTGGGCGTCAAGGCAGGCGGGTATTTCCCCGGCAATGCGGATCGCGGCATTCCGAACCACCAGAGCACGGTTTATCTGTTCGACCCCGACAGCGGCAAACCCACGGCGATGGTGGGGGGCAACCTGTTGACCGCGCTGCGGACGGCGGCGGCGAGCGCGATTTCGATCAAGCATCTGGCGCGGCAGGACAGCAAGGTGCTGGGCATGGTCGGCGCGGGCCATCAGAGTGCGTTTCAGATGCGCGCGGCCGTGCGCCAGCGCAAGTTCGAGAAGGTGATCGGATGGAATTATCACCCGGAAATGCTGTCGCGGCTGGCCGATACTGCCGCCGAACTGGGCCTGCCCTTTGAGGCAGTCAGCCTTGATGAGTTGGGCGCGCAGGCGGATGTGATCATCACGATCACCTCAAGTTTCGATGCGATTGTCATGGACGCGCAAATCCGGCCGGGCACGCATCTGGCCTGCATGGGCACCGATACCAAGGGCAAGCAGGAAGTGGAGGCCGCGATTATGGCGCGGGCCAAGGTCTTCACCGATGAAGTCGCGCAATCGGTCAGCATTGGCGAGGCGCAACATGCTGTCGCCGCTGGGCTGGTGGGCGAATCTGCCATCACAGAGATCGGGGCGGTGATCAATGGTGCGCATCCGGGGCGTGGCAGCGCGGAGGAGATCACGCTCTTTGATGGCACGGGTGTTGGCTTGCAGGATCTTGCAGTGGCGTCGAAAGCAGTGGACTTGGCGATTGCCAAGGGGTTGGCTCAAAAGGTGGATTTCTGAGCTAAGTTAACATGTTCACGGCTTGACCATCCGGTCGCGCGCGGGTTTAGTCATGGCATGCGAAGCCGTGATTCAAAATGCCCATGTCCGATGTGCTGTGACCCAGTCGGTCCATCGCGGGCCGGTTGCACATGACCGCCTACGCAATCGCTTTCATCCTGATCGGGGCCTTTGCGGGCGGTCTTGTCAACGGACTGGCGGGAACGGGCACGGCGCTTTTCGCGCTGGGGTTTCTGCTGGTGGCGCTGGAGCCGATCAACGCTGTGGCTGTGGTCACGCTGATGTCGGTCGCCACAGGGTTGATGGG
>SKGU01000071.1 GCA_007117255.1 Natronohydrobacter sp.
CCCCTGAGCCAGACCCTGCCCGCGCCCCTGCATCTGCTGCAAACAGGCGAGGCGCGCGACTGGGACCGCCGGTTGATTGTCCGCAATGCGCCTGCATTCGCCATTCTGGGCGAGCCGATCACGCTGGGCCTGCGGGTCGAGGATCAGGGCACGGTGCCCGCCAGTGCCGGACGTTTCGCCACACTGAACTACGCCATCAATGGCGGCGAAATGATGCAGGCGATGGTCCCGGTCGGCGAGGATATGGAAATCACCGTCACGCTGGATCAGGGCGGAATGAATGTGCTGCAGTTTGAGCTGGAAGAAGCGGCGGGCGAATTGACCACGCGAAACAATGCGGCCATCGTTCAGATCAATGGGGTGCGTGATCGCTTGAGTGTGCTGCTGGTCTCTGGCGAGCCCAATGCCGGGCAACGGACATGGCGCAACCTGCTGAAATCCGACCCGGCTGTGGATCTGGTACATTTCACGATCCTGCGCCCGCCCGATCGCCATGACGGGGTTCCGGTCAATGAATTGTCCCTGATCGCCTTTCCCACGCGGGAATTGTTTGTCGAGAAGATCGACGAGTTCGACCTGATCATCTTTGACCGCTACCGGCGCCGGGGCATTCTGCCCAACAGCTATTTCGCCAATATCGCCCGCTATGTCGAAGAGGGCGGCGCGCTTCTGGTGGTCGGCGGGCCGGAACTGGCCAGCGCAGACAGCATCTGGCGCTCCCCCCTTGGCGATGTTTTCCCGGCCCGGCCCACAGCGCGGGTCTTCGAGGAAGGATTCACCCCGCGCGTCACCGAACTGGGCCAGCGCCACCCTGTGACCGCCGGGCTGGAGGCCCTAGTCCCGCCTGCCGAAGATGGCCCCGGCTGGGGGCGCTGGTTCCGCCAGATCGATCTGGACCCCGAACAGGGCCAGATCGTGATGAGTGGGGTGGATGAGCGCCCGCTGCTGATGCTTGACCGCGTGGGCGAAGGCCGCATGGCACTGCTGGCCTCTGACCAGACATGGCTGTGGGATCGCGGCTTTGAAGGCGGCGGGCCACAGCTTGAACTGCTGCGCCGCCTGGCGCATTGGATGATGGGCGAGCCTGAACTGGAAGAAGAAACCCTGTCGGCCACGGCCGAAGGCCAGCGTGTAACTGTGCTGCGCCGGACCTTGCAGGACGATGTGGGTGAGGTGCGCGTGACCGGGCCTGATGGATCGGAACGTGAGCTGGCGCTGCAGGAAACGGAACCGGGCGAGTTTCGCGCCGAATTCGAGGCAGAGACAATTGGCCTCTACCGTCTGGAAGAAGGCAATCTTGACGCGGTGATCGCGCTGGGACCACAGGCCCCGCGCGAATTCGAAGAAACCATCGCTACTGCTGAAAAACTCGCCCCGCAGATCAATGCCACACGGGGCGGCGTGGTGCGGCTGGAAGATGAACTGCCCGATCTGCGCCTTGTGCGGCAAGGGCGCGCTGCGGCCGGACGCGGCTGGCTGGGCCTGACCCCGCGCGAAGCCTATCTGACACGCGATCTGCGCACAGCGGCACTGTTGCCCGGTTGGGCCTGGCTTTTGCTGGCAGCGGGGCTGGCGCTTGGCGCCTGGTTGCGCGAAGGGCGCTGACCGAAGGTGCGTGCTCAGCACGCACCCTACGCGATGTCGCAAAACGGGTTTGTAGGGTGCGTGCTGTGCACGCACCCTTCCTTACGCCTTGCCCCTGCGCGCCCACTGCCCTAGACAGGCTGGACAAATTTGAACGGGAGGGGCCATGCGTCGCGTTGTCATCACAGGTCTGGGGATCATCTCCCCCATCGGAAATTCCGCCGCCGACGTATCGGACAGCCTGCGCGCGGGCCGCTCCGGCATTGTCTTTGCGCCCGAACATGCTGAACACGGGTTCCGCAGCCAGGTCTATGGCAAACCCCAGATCGTGCTCGAAGACCATATCGACAAGCGCAACCTGCGCTTCATGGGGCCGGGTGCCGCCTATAACTTCCTGTCGATGGAACAGGCGGTTGCAGATGCCGGGCTGGACGACGCCGATGTGTCGAACCCGCGCACAGGGCTGATCATGGGATCAGGCGGCCCGTCCACTTCGAACCTGTTTCAGGCCCACAAGATCGTCATCGAAAAGGGCAGCCCCAAGCGCATGGGCCCCTTCATGGTCACACGCTGCATGTCCTCGACCAACTCGGCCTGTCTGGCGACGCCCTTCAAGATCAAGGGCGTGAATTATTCGATCACTTCGGCCTGTTCGACATCGGCCCATTGCATCGGCAACGCGGCCGAACTGATCCAGATGGGCAAGCAGGACATCATCTTTGCCGGCGGCGGCGAGGAACTCGATTGGACGCTCTCGTGCCTATTCGATGCGATGGGCGCGATGTCGTCGAAATACAATGACGCGCCGGAAACCGCCGCGCGCGCCTTTGACGCCACCCGCGACGGGTTTGTCATCGGCGGCGGCGGCGGTGTGCTGGTGCTCGAAGAGCTGGAACACGCCAAGGCCCGCGGCGCGAAAATCTACGCGGAAGTCACCGGCTACGGCGCCACATCTGACGGGCATGACATGGTCGCCCCCTCCGGCGAAGGCGGTGAGCGTTCAATGCGACTGGCGCTGGACACCCTGCCCGAAGGCCGAAAAGTCAGCTATATCAACGCACATGGCACTTCGACCCCCGCAGGCGATGTGACCGAAGTGGAAGCGATCCGCCGCATCTGGGGCGAAGGGAATGTGCCGCCGATCTCATCCACCAAATCGCTGACTGGCCATAGCTTGGGCGCGACCGGGGTGCAGGAAGCGATCTACAGCCTGCTGATGATGCAAGGCAATTTCATTGCCGCATCCGCCAATGTCACCGAACTCGACCCCGCGATCCGCGAGGGCGAGATCGCAACCAAACTGGTCGAGAACATTGAGCTGGATTCCGTCCTGTCCAACAGCTTCGGCTTTGGTGGAACCAATGCCACGCTCATCATGAGCGCCTATCGCGACTGAGGAGCGGATCATGTCGGGATTGATGAAAGGCAAACGCGGGCTGGTCATGGGCGTGGCCAATGAGCGCTCGATCGCGTGGGGCATTGCGAAAGCACTGGCCGATCAGGGCGCGGAACTGGCCTTCAGCTATCAGGGCGAAGCCTTTGGCAAACGGGTCGAACCGCTCGCGGCCTCGCTTGGCGCGGACCTGCTGCTGGATGTCGATGTGACCGATGAAGCGTCACTTGACGCCGCCTTTGACACGCTGAAATCGCGCTGGGGCCGCATGGATTTCTTGGTCCATGCCATCGCCTTTTCCGACAAGACCGAGCTGACAGGCCGGTTCCGCGATACCAGCCGTGCGAATTTCGCCCGTTCGCTGGAAATCTCCTGCTACAGCTTCATCGACCTTGGCCGCCGCGCATCCGAACTGATGCCGGAGGGCGGCACGCTTTTGACCCTGACCTTTCAGGGTTCAAACACTGTCACGCCCTTCTACAATGTGATGGGCGTGGCCAAAGCGGCGCTGGAATCCTCGGTCCGCTATCTGGCCAATGACCTTGGCCCTGACGGCATCCGCGTGAACGCCATCAGCCCCGGCCCGATGAAGACACTCGCCGGGGCCGCCATCGGCGGCGCGCGCAAGACCTTCCGCCACGCCGAGGCCAACGCGCCGCTGCGGACCAATGCAACGCTGGAAAGTGTCGGCGGAACAGCCGTTTATCTGGCATCTGACTATGGCGCGCATACGACAGGCGAAATCATCCATGTCGATGGCGGCTATCACGTTATGGGCATGCCGCAGGTGGATAATATCTGACCGCTCAGGGCTGCACGGACCGTTTTTTAGTGCGTTTTCGAGCGCCGCCAAAACAGCGTCACCATCAGCATGGCGAAGGTGTAGCAGAGCCTTGCCCTTGGTATTAAAGAAGAGCATCGGCAACCAGATGCGCTTGTTCAGTCGAGTTTTCAATTCAATCGCACTGACATAGTCATAGGGCTGGATGACCTCGGTGATTTCATCAATGTCAGAAATCGCAATTTTCACGCCGATAGGCTCGAACGCGACAAATTCGGGCGTGATCTCGATGCAGTTCAAAAACTGGCCTGCGACAACGAAGTAGACGCCGAAACACAAAGCGCCAACAACCATCCATGCAAATTTTGATGTCTGGGCGGGTGGCCCATCATGCAGCAAGAGGAGCGATAGCACGGTACCTAAAAGTAAACTGACGCCCATCCAAAAGAAGAAGTTACGATGTTCAAGCTCAAAACTTTGGGTCATTTCTTTGCCGGATGTTGGTCTTGCGTGATCATGCGGTGCAAATGGGGCAGTTCTGCAATCAAACTCAGGTTATTGAGCGGCCTTTCCCAATTCGCCAACCGCCCCACGCCGCCAACATCCACAAAACCAGCGAAGCGCTGCCATAAACCAGCGCCTCGGTCACAGAGCGCTCCGCGAGCGTCACGATTTCCAGCGAGAACAGCGAAAACGTGGTGAAACCGCCGCAAAACCCCGTCATCCAAAACGCCTTCTGCCCAGCGGTCAGCGCACGGGTGGCCAGATAGCCAATCAACGCCGCCCCAAGCACATTTGCCAGCAAGGTTGCCAGATAGACAAGCTCAGGCAGATAGATCAGTGCCATAAAGCTCAGCGCCACACGCAGCCCTGTGCCCAGCCCCCCCCCCAGGCCAATTGACAAATACAGCCGCGCGCCGGTCATGCGCCGCTCCCAAGCGTGCGCATCAGGCCCAAACCGACAATAGCCGCCAGTGGGCAGCCAAGCGCCGATCCGAGCGCCAGCGCCACGGCCCGCCGCCCCTGCCCTGACTGCGCCAGTTCCACAACTTGCAGCGCATAGCTCGACACAGTGGTTAACCCCCCCAGAAAGCCGACCGAGAAGATCACAAACCCTTGCAGATCGCCGTCACCACTGAAGATGCGCCAATGCGCCATCACCGCGCCCAGAGACACGCCAATCACCAGACTGCCCGTCAGATTGATGATCAGTATCCCAACCGCAGGGTGCCACCGCCGCGCCATCGCGCCGGACAGGACAGCTCGTGCCATGCTGCCCAGCCCACCCGCAAGGCAGATCAGCACGAAATTTGAAAGCGTCATTGTCATGCAAAAGTCACATTCCTGTTGTCGTGACTGGCAATTTGCGCCAACCATCACAATACTGTCACTCCAGACACAGGTAATCGAGTCCACTGATGCAGCGCGCCGAAATTGACAGAAACCTCTCCCAGAGCCTGTTGCTTATGGCGCGCGGTTTACCGCCGCGACGACTGACACGAATTGAATTTCGCGGGAAGCCCTATTTCGTGAAAAAACCTGAGCAACATGCCTCACTGCGTTGGCGCATGCAGAAGGGCAATCCTGACACAGCTTTCGCTCGGGAAATGGGCCTGTTGCATGATTTTGCAGCCAAAGGCGCGGCTGTCCCGCAGATCGTGGCTGCGCAGTCAGACTGCATGATCATGGCCGATCACGGCACGCCAATGCAACGTTTCATAATTCAAGGGCAGGCTGATGCTGAATTGATGCAACGAACTGGCAAAGCGCTTGCAGAACTGCATGCACTTGGGCTGGCCCACGGACGCCCCTCCTTGCGCGATATTTGCTGGAATGGGAAAGAACTGACCTTTCTTGACCTTGAGGCCGGCGCCACCGTGCAGGCCACGCCACGCGATCAGGCACGCGATCTGTTTTTGCTGCTGCATTCGGTTTTCCTGACAGATGGTGCGGCCTCTTCGCTGGCTGCGCCCCTGCTCGACGCCTACCGCGCGCAGGGTGACGCTGCAGTCTGGGCGGCCACGCAGTCCCGTGCGCGTGGGCTTTGGTGGCTGGAGCTGCTGACCCGACCGGGCGCATGGCTGCATCACTGGCGTGGCAAGAAGCGATGCGAATTCGCAGCGATCCGGGCAGCCCGCGCACTGATTGCACGCGGGTGAAGCCAAGACTTTCCAACAGCTTGGCGCGCAGATAGATTAGCTGCATGACAGACGCACAGATCACACATCAGGCCGAAGACGACATACGCAATCAGGACATACTGATCTGGGTCAATGGAAACCTGAAGCCCCGCAACGAAGCACTTGTTTCTGTTTATGATTCCGGCTTCATGCTGGGCGATGGCGTATGGGAAGGCTTGCGGCTCTATCACGGCGTCTGGGCCTTTGTGGATGA
>SKGU01000105.1 GCA_007117255.1 Natronohydrobacter sp.
CAAGGGCATCAATCGCATCCGCAGCGCGCGCAAGCCAAAGGACTTTACGAAACGCAGCAGTATTGCGACGGTCGATTGACCAGCCCATTCTTGCCTCTGCCTCTGTCAGCGCCTTCTCTTAAATGGAAGATCGCCACTTTTATTTTATGCTCCGTTAAGAGCTTGTTAGGGGAATTCTACACAGGACCGTTGCTTTTTGCAATCGCTCTGGGAGTGATGTCCACCACACCGGACAATCACAACCCGAAATTGTAACCTCGCTATGACACGCTACAAATTGGTGTCACTCATCATAGCCTAAACTTTGTAAGCCACACATCATTCAGACCTGAATGAGCATTCATATACAACATGCTGATGCCGGATCAGACCCGGAATGCGTGTTGCGCAACCGCCACAAGAGCCAGTCGCGCAACGTAATCAGCGCCGTTCGCGCGCTTTGCCCAACTCTCGGTCCAGAATGTTGCGCATCTTGTCGACCGCGCCGGTGATCGCGGATTGCAGGTTATCGGCAGTGTTTGTCGCGCTTACAGGCTGGCGCCCTTCAAGGCGTGCCTCGATCATGCAACGCTTGTCATCCGGGCCGCTTTTTTCCGCGTTCTGATCCTGCAAGTGAACTTCGATCCGGGTGATTGGTCCGGACACGGCATTCAATTTTGACGCGATCACACCTTCGACAAAGCGCACAACGTCGTCGCGTCCGGAGATCGTGTTGTCAGTGTTAACCTGAATATGCATCTCTTCTCTACTCTCACTGTTTCAAGCTGAAACTATGTTCGACTTAGGCGAGTTGCAACCAGTCGCGCCCTAGGCCCGCAGAAATTCCATCAGATCACAGCGCGGTCCCTCTTCGCGCAACGTCACTTTGGCGTTCAGACGCCATTCTTTCGGGTCGACATCCGGAAAGAATGTATCCGCGTCAGACACATCCAACCCCACCTCGGTGATCAGCAAACGATCGGCGGCTGGCAGGAATGCCTTGTAAATCGCTGCGCCCCCGATCGCATAGACCCGCAGAAATCCGGCACGATGCGCCGTATCAAGTGCGGCATCCAACGGCACGAAAGCTGTATTCTCTTCTTGTGGGTAGCTCTGAGTGGTTACGACGATATTCAATCGCCGCGGCAATGGTCTGCGCGGCAAGCTGTCCCAGGTCTTGCGCCCCATGATGATCGCGCCGCCAAGCGTCTCGCGCTGGAAGAACGCCAGATCTTCGGGCGCGTGCCACGGTATTGTGCCGTTCCGACCAATTGCACCATTGCGGGCGCGTGCGACGATCAGCGACAGCATCTAAACTGCCACCGGCGCCTTGATCGCGGGGTGCGGATCGTAATCATGGATGCGGAAATCCTCGTATTTGAAGTCAAAGATCGTGTCAGGAACGCGCAGGATTTCCATACGCGGCAAGGGGCGCGGCGCGCGCGCAAGCTGGGTCTGCACCTGATCCATGTGGTTGGAATAGATATGCGCGTCGCCCATTGTATGCACGAATGTGCCCGGCTTCAGCCCTGTGACGCGCGCCAGCATCATCTGAAGCAGCGCATAAGAAGCGATGTTGAACGGCACCCCAAGGAACATATCAGCAGAGCGCTGATACAGTTGCAGATGCAGCTTGCCCGCCAGAACCCGCACTTGCCACAGCGTGTGGCAAGGCGGCAGCGCCATGTCCGGCACATCGGGCGGGTTCCAGGCGGACACGATCATGCGGCGGCTGTCAGGGCTTTCACGGATCTGACGGACCAGCCCGGCGATTTGATCTACACCGCCGAAATCGCGCCACTGGCGACCATAAACCGGCCCCAGATCGCCCGCCTCATCGGCCCATTCATTCCAGATGCTGACGCCATTTTCTTGCAGATATCGAACATTTGTATCCCCGGAAAGGAACCAGAGCAGCTCATGGATTACAGATTTCAGATGTACGCGCTTGGTTGTGACCAGCGGAAACCCATCGGCCAGATCATAGCGCATCTGCATGCCGAATACGGATAACGTGCCGGTGCCCGTCCGGTCATCGGACGGAACACCATTGTCCAGAATGAACCGCAATCCATCAAGATACTGTTTCATAGCCCGTCCAGCCCACCAAATGAAGTATTCGGCACCATAAGTCGGATAGGGTTGATTCTGAAACCCCTATTGAACGCCAGCATACGGTTGTTATGTTTCAGCCATCCCAACAGGAGAAACACATGCGCTATCTGCACACAATGGTTCGGGTAAAGGATCTGGACACATCCATCGCCTTCTACAAATTGCTGGGGCTCGAAGAAACACGCCGCCATGACAGCGAAGCGGGGCGCTTCACGCTTGTTTTCATGTCCCCGCCCGGTCAGCCTGAATGCCCGGTCGAGTTGACCTATAACTGGGATGGCGATGAAGGGCTTCCGTCCGACAGCCGCCATTTCGGCCATCTTGCGTATGAGGTCGAGGATATCTACGCCAAATGTGCCGAATTGCAGGCCGCAGGCATCACCATCAACCGCCCCCCGCGTGACGGGCGTATGGCCTTTGTCCGCTCGCCGGACAATGTCTCAATCGAACTTCTGCAAGCAGGCGACGCGCTTGCACCGCAAGAGCCTTGGGCCAGCATGGAAAGCACCGGGCATTGGTAAGGGATATCAGCCCTTGCCTTGCATCGGTGAAAAGAAAATGCCGTCATCAATGACCGCCTGAACGGTCGCGCGTTTGACCATCTTTTCCTGCTGGGCAAAAGCATAGGTCAAAGACATGTCGCACAGCTGATTTATGAGGCGCGGAATCCCTGCCGTCGCCTCGTGAATTGCCTCGGCGGCCTGCTTGCTGAATGTTCCCGGCGTCCCCCCTGCCACCCGAAGACGATGAGCGATGTATTTCAGCACCGCTTCGGATTCCAGATATGGCAGATGATAATTCGCCGCGACACGCTGCGCGAACTGCACAAGCTCCGGGCGGCGCACATGATCACGCAATTCAGGTTGGCCAATCAGATACAGTTGTAAAACCTCTTCCTTGCCCAGATTGATGTTTGTCAACATGCGCAGTTCTTCGAGCGCTTCCAGCGACAGGTTCTGCGCTTCGTCAATGACCAGCAGGACCCGTCGGCCCTCGTTATATTCCTGCACCAGGAATTCCTGTACCCGCAAAAACTTGGCTTCCTCGCTGATGTCCGACTTGGTCAGCTCCGGCAGCAGCCATTGCAGGATTTCGCGTGTGTTGGGTCGCGTATTGGTCACAAGCGCGATGGACAGCGAATCGTCATCTTCAATTTCTTCGATGAAATGCTGCAACAGCACCGTTTTGCCTGCGCCGATTTCACCAGTGACCAGCGTGATGGGCGCACGGGTCGCCAGCCCATACTGCAACATCGTATATGCCCCGCGCGCGGCATCGGACCAGAACAGAAATTCCGGGTCAGGCGTCAGCGAGAAAGGACGCTGCGCGAAACCGAAAAAGTCCAGATATGAACTGAAGCCTTTGGTCATTAACTCTACTTCGGTGCAAATGGGCAAGCGGGGTGACGACGAAACCTTGGTTAGCGCCCTGTCATGGCAGGATTCAAGCCTGATTGCGTCAATGCAACGACAATAGCGCCAATGATGCCATGATGATTCGCGTTTATCACCTTGTTTCAGCCACAGTTACAATCGAGATTGTGGTTAATCGGACTCATTAAGAAACAAAAGCGAACTCAGCATCGCTCTGTCCACAATACACTGACAACCAAGGGGAAAACTAACAGATTCCAAGCCACGCTGTCGCATTTTGAGTGCATGGATACTTGGTAAAGGATAAGTAAACGGTGTGGGATAGCAATCGCACACCACGACTGTAGCGAGATTATTGTAGTACCTGAGGTGACATCTGTCGCCCGAAAGAATTTGGCCTGGGAGAAGATCATGTCAGTATCAGCCACGAGCAAAGGCAAGAAGATCATGCCGGAAAATGCGGTGGTAGAACATGCAAGCCTGTCCGCGTTGCGCCCAAGTATTTATCGTTCTGGTGGCAAGCGGGTATTCGATCTTTTCCTCATCCTCATGATCTTGCCGATCGTCTTGCCGATCATCATCATTGTCACGCTGACGCTTCTTCTTCAGGGGGTCAGCCCGTTTTATTCTCAGGAACGCCTTGGGCTGAGAGGGCGCAGCTTTCGGATCTGGAAATTTCGGACCATGCATCCCAATGCCGATGTGATGCTTGAGCGCCTGCTTGAAGCTGATCCGGTGTTGCGCGCTGAATGGCAAGAAACTCAAAAGCTGAAAGCCGACCCTCGCGTGACCCGGTTGGGGCATTTCCTGCGCAAGACCTCCATCGACGAATTACCGCAGCTTTTCAATGTTTTGATAGGGCAAATGAGCTTGCTTGGTCCGCGTCCGATGATGCTGGGACAACAACATCTGTACGGTCCCGCGCTGCCAGTCTACACATCCCTGCGTCCGGGTATTTCAGGGGTCTGGCAAACATCTGAGCGTAACGACTCACATTTCCAGCGTCGCGCAGAGCTGGACATAGAATATGCGCGCCAACTGTCTTTCACGACTGATTTGCGGCTCGTCGGCAGGACCCTGAGAACGGTGCTCTACAGCACGGGCTACTGAGTAACATGCGCTTGCGCAACAGTTCCGGCACGCGCCAGCGCGGCGAGGACTTGCATCGCGTTGATGAGAGTGTCAAAGCCGCGTTCATGGGTCCGCGTAACATCTCTTTTCAGTCCAACCCAAACGCTCCGGCAGTGCTATGGCTGGCAGGGCTGACATGTCTGCCCGAAGTGGTGCTGACACTACTGGAAGCCAGCTTCTTCGGTGATGGCGCATTGCGACGCCAGTTCCTGCTGCATGGCGCTTTCTGGAACGGGCTTCTGTCGGGCTGGGAGTCGATCTATCCGTTTCAACGCGAAGCGATGTTTCTGAGCTATGCGCTACTGCATGGCGGATTGCTGCATTTGATTGGCAATATGGTTGCAGCGCTCGCCCTTGGGGGCATAGCTGTTGCCCGGATCGGGCAGCGCGGGTTTCTGTTGCTCTATGCGGTTTCCGCGATCGGCGGCGGGATCGGTTTTGCGATCCTGTCAAACTCAGACGCGCCGATGGTGGGCGCATCGGGCGCCGTGTTCGGCCTGATCGGCGCATGGAAATTCTGGGAATGGCAGATGCGTCAGCACCTTGGCAGCTCCATGCGCCCACTTTGGCGATCCTTGCTGGGCCTTGTGTTGCTGAACGTGATCTTGTGGGTTGCGCTGTCGGGCCTTGTTGCATGGGAAGCGCATCTGGGCGGGTTCATCGCGGGCGTTCTCTTTGCCGCGATTGTCACGCCCACGCTGCGCTACCGCATCTGACCGGATCAGGCTGCACCCAACGCACTGATAATCGCGCCGAAATCTTCTGCCTTGAGCGATGCGCCCCCCACCAATGCACCGTCCACATTGGCGATGGCGAAAATCTCGGTCGCATTTCCGGGCTTGACCGATCCGCCATAAAGCAGCGAAATCGCAGCGTCCGGCAAGCTCTCGCGCAATGCGTCATGCACCTCTGCGATCTGTTCCAGCGTCGGGGTCCGCCCGGTGCCAATCGCCCAGACAGGCTCATAGGCGATCACTGTGTTGGCCGCAGTCGCGCCTTCCGGCAATGACGCCGCGAGCTGGCCTAGCACGACATCCAGCGTCTGGCCGCTATCGCGCTCTGCCTCTGTCTCGCCCACACAAATAATCGCTACAAGGCCAGCGCCATGCGCCGCGCCCGCTTTGGCCGCCACATCGACAGAGCTTTCACCATGGTCTGCGCGCCGTTCGGAATGGCCAAGAATCACATATCGCGCACCACTATCAACCAGCATTTGCGCGGAAACATCCCCTGTATGCGCGCCAGAGATTTGCGCATGACAATCCTGTCCACCCACCATAACGGCAGTTCCTGCCACAGCGTCGGCCATCGCCGCGATCAATGTCGCGGGTGGGCATAAAAGCACACCGCAATTCGGCTTGGCAATCGCCTGTGCGAGAATGCGCGCCTGCTCAAGGTCGGCGCGCAGTCCATTCATCTTCCAGTTCCCGGCGGCAAGTTTACAGGCTTTGGTCATGGCGTTCTCCCTTTACACAACAGGGATACGCCGCCCCGACGCGCGATGCAATCAACCGCTGGTCTTGGCCTTGTTCATCCGGTCCGTCAGTG
>SKGU01000252.1 GCA_007117255.1 Natronohydrobacter sp.
CGTCGATTTGCCAGAGCCATTGCGCCCCACCAAGGCCACACGGTCGCCCGGCTGGATAACCAGATCGAGTCCGTCAAAAACCGGATTGCCGCCGAAAGTCAGCGAAAGATTTGCGAGTTGAAGTAGCGGTGCTTGTGCCATGGGCGCGGATATAGACTGCGCGGTGATACAGTGAAAGGGCTGAGTCGCTGCATTCAGTCTTCCACGCCCCATCTTTCCCGCCTCAGGGCAAGCGTCGCAAGGATACTCATGCTCATGGGGATCACGACAAGACAAAAGGCCGCCACAAAAACAAGCGAGAGCATATCCCCGCTCGCGGCGAATATCATCCATTCCAGTGCACAGATCCAAAGACACGCCCAGTGCAGCAACATGCCATTAAGCCAGCGCAACGAACGCAGTTTCGCGGCACTCGGCATCGCTATTCTGGCAAGGTCAGCATCCAGCAGGACACCAGACAGCACAGCGAAGATAGCAAGCGCAGCGTTTAGGTGAAAAAACCGCAAGGTAAGCTCTGCAGAACCAAGCCAGAGAAAGGCCCCCAGAACGCTGAAGAAAAGGCCCCCTGCGACAGTGCCATGCCATTGCCAATACACGGTCCCCGGCTCGGTGAGAATGGATACTACGCGCACTGCGATGGCTGTTGCAAAAGCGACGGCGAAAGCCATCTGTGGCTGACCGGTTTGCGCATCAAGTGACAAAAATATCGAGATCATGGCCAAGCTTGGCAGCCACCCATGTGGGCTTCGTGGCAAATGCTGCCAAATCATCCGACCGATTGTCTTTGTTGAGCGAATCCAGTTGTGCATAGGCTGCAATTAAAACCTGATCACGGCAAGAATGTGATCTACCTCGCGCGCCAGTCCTGCACTGCCTCGATCACGGCCCCGATCGCGGCAAGATAGCGTGTGTCCGAGGGCAGCGGCTCTGGCGCTGCCCCCATGCCGAACGCCGCGCTCATCAGCGTCCCATTGCCCAGAGCAGGATGATGGCGGCCCAGCGCCTTGCGGTAGCGATCCGCGTGCTGCGATTTCGCCAGCATCCGTGCCATCAGCGCTGGCCAGTCCGCCTCTGGCCGCGCAATCAGGACGCGCGCGGCCACGCGAATATCGCCATGCGTGATTTCCCGCATCAGCCAAGCCCCTTGCGCAGGCGGCAAGCAAATCCGCGCAGCGGGTTTGCGAGCGCGGGCGGGTGGGCCGTCTGCGCAAGGGGCGTCATGTGCTGATCTCAAGAACCGCAAAAGATCCAGGACCAAAAATGTCCGAGATTTGCGCGACCTCTATCACAAACCCATCGCCGGCACCGTCATGCGCCCGCATCTCTGGTGTATATATCCATTCAGGCGTTGAAAGTGTCACCTCGCGCAATATCGTTCCTGCTTGAGACACGCGCAGCAGGTAGCGCTCTGCCACTTCTGACAGCGGCACATCCGACATACCCCATGGGTCGCCCCCGATCCGCGTCCGCCTGATCCAGTTCAGACTCAGTTCCCCTGCTGCGTCAAAGACCCCACGCAAATGCGCAGGCCGGTACGGCCGCAGGCCGATGCCCTGAAACACTGCCTCGAAATCGCGCTGGCTGGGGTCGCTCAACGGGCGCGCAGCTGGCCCGATCCTATAGTTGCGTGCCACGCCCAGACCATCCAGCGGCACGGCCAGTTGCTCCAGCCGCGCGTCGATCTTCACCACCAACGCCCCCGATGGCCAAACCTGCGGCATGATCCCGTCACTGCCCTGCTGGCCGCGAAGACGCATGCGCAGATCATAGACACCGGGGGCGACCAGCTCGGCCTCGGCAAACTGGAACACCTCCCATTCGCTGCCCAGACCAATGGCCATCAGGTTCGCCCCTTCCAGAACCTGTGACGGGGCCACGCTGTCCAGCGTGCCTGTGCGCATCCGCACCCGCAGCGCAGGCCCGCGATCCCACAGCCCCGGTGCAGCCGCATGCAGCGGCGTCTCGCTCACCCCAATGACAGCAGGGCTGGCCAACAGCGCATCCAAGTCGAACTGATCCGGGCCGCTTTGATGATGCACTGCCACCAGCCCCGGCCAGGCTCGCGCCGTGATCGCCAGCCATGGATGATGCGCGACAACTTCGCCATTGATCAACGGCAGATCCAGAAACACCGGCTGCACAGGCGCAGGTGGCTGGAAATTCAGCAGTCCGGTGCCCGTGCGGTCTGTCTCGCCCCAGTCGTAAACAGGCTCCTCGACGCGTGTGGCCTCAACCACGCGCGCCCCCGACAGCGTGGCACGGTCGATCCGCCACAGCCCTGCCCCCTTGCCCATATCCAGCGCCACCACATCGCCTGCGCCCAGATCGCGCGAAGGCGGCAGCCGCAGCCGCAGCGTGTCACGCGCAATCCGCGCCTGTGCCAGCCAGCGTTCGGCGATCAGCACCGCCTCACCCTCGGACAGAACCAGCGGCAGATCAGAGCCAGACGCGCGCAAGGCCGAGTCGTCAGGAAACACCGCTTCCGCCACGCGCAAATCAAAATCCGCGCCTTCCTCGACATAGCCCAACCGCACCCGGCCCGACAGTTCTGCCTCCGGCGCGCGGATCAGCGTCACATCTCCCTCTTCGCTGCGCGCCAGATCATCAGGGCCAAGTCTGGCCACAGCGCGCCCGATGCGCATTTGAAAGATCAGTTTGCCATCGCGCTCGATTGCCTCGACACCGTAAGCCAGCATAAGCGATTGCAGCATCGCACGCGGAGCCTCGGTCGAAGCCATGGCAAAGCCGCGCACAACCCCATGTACCCGCGTGACATCGACATCCCCTACCCCAGCGCGCGCGCAAATCTCGGTGATCAGCGCATCAAGTGGCTGGCCCGTCGCGCGCCCGGTGATCCAATGCCCCCGCGCCCAGTTTGCGCCATCCGACCACAGATCCTGATTGCCCGGAAACCACGGATAGGGCCGCGCATCCCAGGCCCACAGATGCGCGCGCGACATATCCACCATTGGCCCGTCATAAAGCTCGGAAACAGGATTGTTTGCCGGGTCGTTCCAATATTCCTGGACCGCGCGGATATACTGCATCTGTATCGCATCATCGCGCCACCCGCGCGAGAAATACGGCGCGAAGGATTCAGACGATTTCGGGTCAAGAAACACATTCGGCTGGTTCGTGCCCCGGTCAATCGCGGCACAGCCATATTCGGTGAACCAGAACGGCTTTGAGCGCGGCTCCCAAGCGGTTTTCGCAGCCGCACGCACGCCGCCCACGCGGTCATGATGGTCATTTTCCCACCAGCCACGCAAATCCTTGTAGCGCCAGATCCAATCCTCGCCCCAGTCGCTGTCGTCCAGAATTGGGGTGCGGCGCTGCATCCGCCGGTCGATATCGGAGGCGTAGAACCAGTCATACCCCTCGCCACCTGCAACATTGGCTTTCAGATAGTCCAGATCATGCACAGTACCGAACCCTGCATCAGCGTGGTCCGCGCCATCGCGCCAATCCGACAATGGCATGTAATTGTCGATCCCGATGAAATCTATATTGTCGTCTGCCCAAAGCGGGTCGAGATGGAAAAAGCGGTCGCCATCGTGCGTGATGTAGCCGAAATATTCCGACCAGTCGGCAGCATAGGTGATCTTCGTATCTGATCCCAGAATGCTGCGCACTTCAGCGGCCAGCGCGATCAAAGCGGCCACGGCAGGAAAGCTGTTGGCCTGCCCGCGAATCTGCGTCAATGCGCGCATTTCTGATCCGATGCAGAACGCATCCACACCACCAGCCGCTGCGCAAAGTGCCGCTTGATGCAGGATGAAACGCCGATAGCGCCACTCGGATGGACCGGAATAACTGATGAACGGGCCAGAGATTATAAAATCGCTGGCCTTGGCCGTGCCAAAAAATGCCGCCACTTCGGCCTCTGCCTGTGCAGTCCCATCCGGGCTGCCGGTCAGACCAGGCGCCCTATGCGTGGTGATGCGCCCACGCCATGGCAGGACGGGCTGGTCCGCAGCGTCAGACCATGGATCGGCCAACCCGTTATCCGCCAAAATTTCCATAAGGATGAATGGGTAGTAGACGACCTTTTGACCGCGCGCCTTCAACGCATTGATTGCCTCAATGACAGATGCGTCCGAAGGAGTGCCCCCATAGACAGGCCGTCCATCGACGCGCGCGACCTGTGGCGTTTGCTGTGCTGGCCGACCAGCGACAACCCAGCTTTGCTGCGTTGCCAGACGGTCGGAATATTCGACTTTCGGTTCGATCTGGCAGGTGCCAGCACGCAAGTCAGAGCCAAACCATGACACGATCAGCAGGCTTGATCCGCATCGCGGCAATTCCCGCACCAACGCATCCAGCGCGGCATCCAGATCGCTCAAACCCGTGGGCGTGTTCAGATTCATTGGTGTCTCGTCCGGCTTCAATAGCGAGAGGCTGAACTGGAAATCGCGCACATAAACCGGCGAAGTCGCCAATGCGAAATCCCCCGAACCCGGCATCAGGGCCACGGCCTGCACATGATCGCTCACGGTCTGGGGCATGTCAGCCTGCACCGCGCGGATCACCTCGAAACTCAGTTGCGGCACACGGTTGCCGAATTCGCCCAGCTCCAGATCCTCGATCACCAGATAGGCAATGCCACGGTAAGCGGGCACCTGCCCGGCCCCCTCAAGGGCCTCGATCAGCGGGTCGGGCAACTGATCCTCGGTTCCGGTGTAAAGCCGCAGGTTCAGATCCGCAGGTGTCAGCTCCTGCCCATCTGCCCAGATCCGACCCAGCCCAAGGATCGGGCCTTCACACAGTGCCACGGCCAACGAGATGGAATAGGAATATTCCTTGACCTTTGGCTTCTTGACGACCTTGCCACCCCCGCCAGAGGTGGTGACGCTCTCGCGGAACTCCGACGACCAGATCACCTGACCGCCCAGCCGCACACGCCCCCAGACCAGCGGCACGGGTGCACCCTCGGTGGCCCCGGTCACGCGCAACCGCTCGATCCGGCCTGTTTCAATGACCTGCGAGCCGCCGCCCATCAGCCGCTGGTCGATCAGACGGCCAACGGTGGCCCCGATGGCGCGGCCAATGACCATGCCCGACAGGCCCAGCACCGCCCCCCCAAAGCTGGAGCCAACAGCCGCACCCACTAAGGAAAGAACCAAGGTTGCCATGCGTTACTCCATTTCAGTCTTCAGGTTCGGTAGTCAGGGGCGGAAAGGCGAAACGCGCCACAATCCGGCGCGCCCAAGGATCAGACAGCGGGGCTTTCACCACACCCGCGCGCGGACAGGCATGGATGAAAGCGCGGCCCGCATCGCACTGCACGCCCAGATGCTTGGCCAACGCATGCGCTTGCAGCCGGAACAGCAGAACCTGTCCGTCCTCGGACCTGTCTGTCGCTCGAAAATGCCGGATCAGCGCGTGCCACAGCAATTCATCCGGTCCGCTTTCGGCCCAGCTTGGGCTGTAGTCGGGAACCGACTGGGGTAAAGCACCATACCGCGCACGCCAGATCCCACAAATCAGCCCCAGGCAATCCGCGCCCGCGCCCAGTACGCTGGCGCGGTGGTGATAGGGTGTACCAATCCAACGCGCGGCGTGGACGACAATGTCCTGTTGCGCGCTCATGGTGTGAAAAGCGATGCGAGAGGAAATGCGGGCCGACGCGCCTCGCCCGTGTGAGCCTTGCCCGCTTTCGGATAGGCCGTCATCCAGTCTTCACCCGGAATATGCGGAAAGCCCCGGAAATTCAGGAAATTGGCGAATTTGGCGCGGCAGGTGCCCGCCTGCTTGTCACAACCTGCCTCCAGCCGCAGCAGATCACCGGGTGCGAGTGTCGCGCGCAGGCTGTCCCAAAGCGTCAGCACCCGCGCGCCGTCCGTCATGCGATCATCGCGGATATGCCCGATCAACCCCAGCGCTAGCCCCGATTGCACGACCACCCGCCCGCCAGCGAACCACCCCGGAGCCACGCTTTCAACAGCGTCAATGCGCAACTGGCCCGCATCGGACAGGCCCAGAAGCGGGGTTTCGGCAAAATAGCCCGGTGTGTCGAGATCAAACCCGCAGGCCGCATCCCCAAGGCTGGCCGAACAGGCCGCGTGATAAATGCGCCCGCCCGGCTGGCCCAGCGCCTCCGACAGCCCGCGCAATTCCGCGCGAAACGCACCGCCCGC
>SKGU01000161.1 GCA_007117255.1 Natronohydrobacter sp.
CAATGGCAAAAACCATCGTTGTAAAGCAGATTGGCTCGCCAATCCGCCGCCCTGCAAGTCAGCGCGCAACCCTGATCGGGTTGGGCCTGAACAAGATGCACCGCACGCGCGAGCTTGAAGATACGCCGTCTGTGCGCGGCATGATCGCCTCGATCCCGCACATGGTCGAGATCATCGAAGAGCGCGGTTGAACTGACTGGTAGGGTGCGTGCTGAGCACGCACCCTACGTTTTGACAATGCCTATGGCATCAATCTGGCCGTGTGGCCCTGATCCGTCGCTGGCAGGGCTTTCCGGCTTCAAGGAGAAGCGACATGAAACTGAATGAATTGCATGACAATCCCGGCGCCACCAAGACCAAGAAGCGCGTTGCGCGCGGTCCGGGTTCGGGCAAGGGTAAGATGGCCGGTCGCGGGATCAAGGGTCAGAAATCGCGGTCTGGTGTCGCGATCAACTCTTATGAAGGTGGGCAGATGCCGCTTTACATGCGGCTCCCGAAGCGTGGCTTCAACAAGCCCAATCGCAAGGCCTTTGCTGTCGTTAACCTGGGTCTGATCGAAAAGTTTATTGCCGAAGGCAAGCTTGATGCTGCAAACGTGATCACCGAGGATGCGCTTGTTGCGTCCGGTCTGGTGCGCCGTAAGCTCGACGGTGTGCGCTTGCTGGCAAAGGGTGAGATCAGTTCAAAGGTATCGCTGCAGGTGAGCGGCGCGTCGAAAACTGCTGTCGAAGCAGTAGAGAAAGCAGGCGGTTCGGTGGAAATCATCGCACCCGAAGCGAAAAAGGACGCGGCGGCAGCCGAATAAAGGTTGTGAGTGGCGCTTGCGCCGCTTACATCCACCCATAGGGTTTTCGCGCCGCCGACCGGACCCCGGTCTGGCGGCGCTGACATGAAAAAGAGAGACGCGCATGGCATCTGCTGCTGATCAATTTGCGGGCAATTCGAGCTGGGGGGCGCTGGCCAAGGCCACGGATTTGCGTCGCCGGATTTTCTTCGCCCTCGGCCTTCTGATCGTTTACCGGATCGGGACCTACATTCCGGTGCCAGGTATTGACGGAAACGCTCTGCGCGATTTCATGGATGAAGCAGCTTCCGGCATTGGCGGCATGCTCAACATGTTCACGGGCGGTGCCATCAGCCGGATGGGCATTTTCGCGCTTGGCATCATGCCTTACATTTCGGCTGCAATTATCGTGCAGCTCATTGGCGCGATGTATGAGCCTTGGAAAGCGTTGAAGAAAGAAGGCGAGTTGGGACGGCGGAAGCTGAACCAGTATACGCGCTATCTGACTGTGATCCTTGCGACCGGGCAATCCTACGGGCTTGCAGTGTCGCTGGAAGCAGGCGATCTGGCCACCGATCCGGGCTGGTTCTTCCGCGCTGCCGTTGTCATTACACTGGTTGGCGGCACGATGTTCCTGATGTGGCTGGGTGAGCAGATCACCGAGCGCGGCATCGGCAACGGGATCTCTCTGATCATTTTTGTGGGCATCATTGCTGAGATCCCCGCCGCTTTGGCCACTTTCCTCAGCCAAGGGCGCACGGGCGATATCTCTGCCGCTGTGATCATCGGTGTGATGGTGATGATGGTGGTGTTGATCGCCTTCGTTGTCTTCATGGAACGGGCAATTCGAAAAATCACGATCCAATACCCGCGCCGTCAGGTGGGCATGAAAGTGTTCGATGGGGGTGCGTCGCACCTGCCGATCAAGGTGAACCCAGCCAATGTGATCCCGGCGATCTTTGCCTCATCCCTGCTTCTGCTGCCCACCACGATCGCCACATTCTCCGGTAATGCGCAGAGCGAGATCATGGCGACCTTGTTGGCCTATTTCGGCCCCGGTCAGCCTGCCTATCTGGTGTTCTTCACCGCGATGATCATTTTCTTCACCTTCTTCTACACACAGAATGTGTCGTTCAAGACCGAAGATGTCGCGGACAATCTGAAGAATCAGAACGGCTTCATTCCCGGCATTCGTCCAGGCAAGCGCACCGAGGAATATCTGGACTATGTGGTGGTGCGCATCGTGACGGTTGGCGCGATCTACCTGGCTGCAGTCTGCCTGATGCCGGAAATCCTGCGCGGGCAATTGTCGATCCCATTCTATTTCGGGGGCACGTCGGTGCTGATTGTGGTCTCTGTGACGATGGACACGATGAACCGCGTGCAATCGCATCTTCTTGCACATCAGTACGAAGGACTGCTTGAAAAGTCGCAACTGCGCGGCAAGGGACGCAAACGCGGCGCGCCTGCAGGCAAACCAAAGGCTCCGTCGCGGCGATGAATATTATTCTGATAGGACCGCCGGGTGCCGGGAAGGGCACCCAAGCCAAGCGTATCGTCGCTGAGCGTGGCATGGTGCAGCTTTCGACGGGTGACATGTTGCGCGACGCCAAGGCGTCAGGGACGGAGATGGGACTGCGTGTGGCCGAGATCATGGCCCGTGGCGACTTGGTAACAGATGAGATTGTCATCGGCCTGATTTCTGAGAAGCTAGAGGCAGTGCCAAGTGCCGGGGTCATATTTGACGGCTTTCCACGCACCTTGGCTCAGGCCGACGCGCTGGATGCATTGCTGGCTTCGCGCGGAGAAAAGATCGATCATGTGGTAGAGATTCGGGTCGATGACGACGCATTGGTTGCAAGGATCACCGGCCGGTTTTCATGTGCCTCCTGTGGGGAAGTGTTTCATGACACTGCACGCCCTCCGGAACGCGAGGGTGTGTGTGATGCTTGCGGAGGAACCGAGTTCTTGCGCCGTGCAGACGATTCCGAAAGCGCGTTGCGCACACGGTTGATGTCTTATTACAAGCAAACATCGCCGCTTCTTGGATTTTATCATGCCACGGGGCGTTTGCGTTTTGTGGATGGTATGGGTGAAATGGATGATGTGGCGCAGGCGATATCAAAGATTTTCGAATCCTGACATCCTCGGCTTATCAACAGGCTGCTGCATTCGCGGCGGCCCCCTTGACGCCACTTGTAAAACAACTTAGGCGAAACTCTCGATTGTCGAATCGCCCTCGTCCTAGGGGGTGTTTGATGTGGACTTCACGCGGGCATGTCGCCCCGTGTTGTGAAAAAAGGTTCTGGCATTACGGAACCGCAACAAGAAGGATGATCCCGCGTGGCTCGAATTGCTGGCGTTAATATTCCGACTGGGAAACGTGTTCCCATCGCTCTTACTTATATCCACGGCATTGGCCCCAAAGCTGCTGCTGATATCTGCGCCGCTGTTGGCGTTGATCTGTGCCGCCGTGTCAACGAATTGTCAGACGCCGAAGTCCTGGCAGTTCGCGAACACATCGATGCGAATTACACTGTTGAAGGCGATCTGCGTCGCGAAGTGCAGATGAACATCAAGGGCATGATGGATCTTGGCTCGTATCGCGGGCTGCGTCACCGTCGTAACCTGCCTGTGCGCGGGCAGCGTACCCATACCAATGCGCGCACGCGCAAAGGCCCCGCAAAAGCCATTGCTGGCAAGAAGAAATAAGGGAGGGGTAGAACGATGGCTCGTGATAAAACCCGCGTAAAACGCAAGGTCCGCAAGAATATCGCTGCTGGTGTCGCGCATGTGAACTCCAGCTTCAATAACACCAAGATCCTGATCTCTGATGTGCAGGGCAATGCGATTGCATGGTCGTCCGCCGGGACGATGGGCTTCAAAGGGTCGCGCAAATCGACGCCTTATGCGGCGCAGTTGGCTGCAGAAGATGCTGGCAAGAAAGCGCAGGAACATGGCGTGAAAACGCTGGAAGTCGAAGTGCAAGGCCCCGGCTCCGGTCGCGAATCCGCTCTGCGTGCTCTGGCTGCGGCTGGCTTCAACATCACCTCGATCCGTGATGTGACGCCTATGGCTCATAACGGCTGCCGCCCGCCCAAGCGTCGTCGCGTCTGATTTCACCAAGTTTACGGACAGGCCGCGCAGGACAGGCGGCCTGTCTTCGTCATTTTGATCCTCGGGCGTTGCAGCGTTACGGACATGGCGCAGCAACAGGAATGGAGGCGACACGCATGATCCATAAGAACTGGCAAGAACTGATCAAACCCTCGCAGCTTGACGTCAAGCCGGGTGCAGACCCGATGCGGCAGGCCGTGGTTGTGGCAGAACCGCTGGAACGCGGTTTCGGCTTGACCTTGGGCAACGCATTGCGCCGGGTGTTGATGTCATCACTGCAAGGCGCGGCGATTACGTCGGTGCAGATCGACAATGTGCTGCATGAGTTCTCTTCCGTGCCGGGCGTGCGCGAAGATGTGACTGATATCGTCCTGAATCTGAAATCAGTGTCGCTGCGGATGGATGTTGAAGGGCCGAAACGCCTGTCGATTTCTGCCCAGGGGCCTGGTGTCGTGACGGCTGGCGAGATACAGACCAGCGCCGGTATCGATGTTCTGAACAAGGATCAGGTGATCTGCCACCTTGATGACGGCGCATCTGTCTACATGGAACTGACTGTCAATACGGGTAAGGGCTATGTGTCGGCAGACAAGAACCGCCCGGAAGATGCCCCCATCGGCCTGATCCCGATCGATGCGATCTTTTCGCCGGTGAAAAAGGCCAGCTACGAGGTTCAGCCAACCCGTGAAGGGCAGGTTCTGGACTATGATAAGCTGACCATGAAGGTGGAAACCGATGGCTCTGTAAGTGCAGAAGACGCTGTTGCCTATGCCGCGCGTATTCTGCAGGACCAGTTGCAGATCTTCGTGAACTTTGACGAGCCCGAAGCGGCAGGGTCGAAGGATGACGATGATGGTCTGGAATTCAACCCGCTTCTGTTGAAGAAAGTGGATGAGCTGGAGCTGTCGGTGCGTTCCGCGAACTGTCTGAAGAATGACAATATCGTCTATATTGGCGACCTGATTCAGAAGACCGAAGCAGAAATGCTGCGCACACCGAATTTCGGGCGCAAGTCGTTGAACGAGATCAAGGAAGTGTTGTCTGGCATGGGGCTGCATCTTGGCATGGATGTCGAGGAATGGCCGCCAGAGAATATCGACGATCTCGCCAAGCGGTTCGAAGATCAGTTCTGAGCGGGGGTGCGTGCAGAGCACGCACCTTACGCGTTGAGCCTGTAGGGTGCGTGGTCTGCACGCACCTTACCCAAAGACCGGGCATTTTGCCCCAAGGAGAGCCGCAGTCACGCAGCCGCGGCCAGACAAAGTAAAATGACGTTTAAGGAGATACATCATGCGTCACGCCAGAGGATACCGCCGCCTGAACCGCACTCACGAGCATCGCAAGGCTCTGTTTGCCAATATGTGCGGCTCGCTCATCGAACATGAGCAGATCAAGACCACGCTGCCCAAGGCCAAGGAGCTGCGTCCGATTATCGAGAAGCTGATCACGCTGGCCAAGCGCGGCGATCTGCATGCACGCCGTCAGGCAGCTGCGCAGCTGAAAGAAGACAAAGACGTTGCGAAACTTTTCGAAGTGCTGGGCCCGCGTTACAAGGACCGCCAGGGCGGCTATGTGCGCGTTCTCAAAGCGGGCTTCCGTTATGGTGACATGGCGCCGATGGCGATCATCGAGTTTGTCGAGCGCGATGTGAATGCAAAAGGTGCGGCAGATCTTTCGCGTCTTGAAGCAGAGGCTGCAGCCGAGGATTGATCAGTCGATCGACCAGATTGCGAGGCCCGCATCAGGTGATGCGGGCCTTTTTCGTTGCGTGTCAGGGGTATGCGTTCCTATATACGCGGTGTCTTTTCAGGAGGTCTGCCAAATGCGCGCAATCTTTTTGTTATTCTGCCTCGCGCTTGTGGGTATGCCCGCAATTTCATCAGCGCAGAGCGTGCCTGAGTCTCAGGCACAGCTTCAGATGAGCTTTGCGCCCGTAGTGCGTGCGGCGGCCCCTGCCGTCGTGAATATTTACGCCCAGCGTGTCGTCGCCGAACGAAGAAGCCCATTTGCCGAAGACCCGTTTTTTGGCGACCTGTTCCGGAATTTCGGCCAGACCACACCCCGGATGCAGAACTCGCTCGGCTCAGGGGTCGTGCTGACAGATGATGGGATCGTAGTTTCAAATTTCCATGTCGTAGGAAATGCCACCGAGATTCGTGTCGTTCTGAATGATCGGCGCGAATATGATGCTGATATCATCCTGACA
>SKGU01000334.1 GCA_007117255.1 Natronohydrobacter sp.
GACCGCGCCGACCAATGGCCAGCGACAGTTGTTCATCTGGCACCACGACTTCAATCTTGCCTGCTTCGTCGTCAATCACAACCTTGCTGACTTCGGCAGGTTGCAGCGCATTGACAAGAAAAGTCGCCTGATCTTCGGTCCACGGGATGATGTCGATCTTCTCGCCCTGCAATTCGTTTACAACGGCCTGCACGCGGCTGCCGCGCATACCGACACAGGCCCCAACCGGATCAATCCCCGAATCATAAGAAATCACACCGATCTTGGCGCGCGAACCGGGGTCGCGCGCAACGGCCTTGATCTCGATGATGCCATCATAGATTTCCGGCACTTCCATCTTGAACAGCTCCGCCATGAATTCCGGCGCTGTGCGCGACAGGAAGATTTGCGGCCCGCGCGCTTCGCGGCGCACATCCTTGACATAGCAGCGGATGCGGTCGCCATTGCGGTAGCTTTCGCGCCCGATCTTCTCGTTGCGGCGCAGCACAGCCTCGCCGCGGCCAATATCGACGATGATGTTGCCATATTCCTCACGTTTGACGACACCATTGATGATCGTCTGTGCGCGGTCCTTGAATTCTTCATACTGGCGATCACGTTCGGCTTCGCGAACACGCTGCAAGATCACCTGCTTGGCCGATTGTGCGGCGATCCGGCCCAGCTCAACAGGCGGCACTTTGTCGATGATCTCATCACCGATCTTGGGGTCGTCCAGATAGGGGGCTGCCTGTGCAACGGTCAACTCGGCATGATAGTTTTCAAGCTCGTCATCTGCGACCACAGTGCGCACACGGGTGAAATCTGCCACGCCGGTTTTGCGGTCGATCTTGACGCGAATATCCATGTCGGCCCCATAGCGGGACTTGGCAGCACGCGCGAGACTGTCTTCCATGGCCTGAATGACCAGTTCCGGGTCAATCATCTTTTCACGCGCCACTGCGTCCGCAGTTTGCAGCAGTTCCAGCTGGTTGGCAGAGGTGATTGCCATGTCTCAGTCCTCCTGACGGGGCGCGGGCTCGGCGCCTTCTTGGTTGTCGGTTTCGATCTCGTCGAATTGGCTTTCGTCAATCGCACCGCTGGCCTTGCGAGCCCGCAGCATCTCGGTAATCAGATCGTCTGTCAGTACGAGTTTCGCATCTGACAGCCAGTCAAATTTCAGACCGATGGTCAGCGCCTCGCCACCCTCTTCAATCTCGATCAGCACTTCATCTTCTTCTATGCCTGCTAGCACACCTTTGAAGCGCCGCCGTCCGTCGATCAGTTCCGAGGTCTCAAGCCGCGCTTCATAGCCATCCCACACATCAAAGTCTTTTAGACGTGTCAGCGGGCGGTCAATGCCAGGGCTGGACACTTCCAGCGTATAGGCTTCTTCCAGCGGGTCTTCGACATCCAGAACCGCCGAAACGGCAGTAGAAATATCAGCGCAATCCTGCACTTCAATCCCGCCATCGGGACGCTCGGCCATGATCTGCAACGTGCTGGTCTTGCCTGACATCAATCGCAGGCGCACCAGTTCAAATCCCAGCCCTTCGATCACAGGTGTGACAATAGCGGCAAGGCGTTGGTCGATGGATGATTTCGCGATCAGATCGCTCATTTCTGCCCCCCTTGGGCAAACAAAAAAACGGGCCATGCGGCCCGTTGTTAATTCCGGTGGAGCCTGAAGTTCCAAGCGCCGCTGTTAGCCGTCATATAGGCAACTCCGCACGTTAATGCAAGTGCGCTGTTGCCTAGAGCTTCAAACGTTGCGCGTCGTGCCGCAAGTGGTTCATCACGCGCAGTAATTCCGCTGAAATGCCGGGCTCTGACAAGGCGTGCCCTGCAACTGGCACCATTTCAAGCCGTGAGCGCCCCCATTGTGCATGCAGCGTCCAAGCCGTTTGCGGTGGGCAGATCATGTCGTAGCGACCTTGAACAATCGTCCCCGGCACATCCTGCATTCGAGATAACCCCCGCATGAGTGCCTGATCTTCGCGCAGAAAACATCCGTTGGCGAAATAATGATTCTCCAGCCGGGCGAAGGCGCGCGCATAATCAGATGGCGCATCCCCGATACCCAGACCCCGTGTCTCGATCGAGGCAAGCGCGTTTTCCCAGCGTGTCCAGCTGCGCGCGAAACGGTTTTCCTCGTGCGGGTTTCCGCTGAACAGGCGCCTGGAATAGGCGGCGATCAGGTCGCCATGCTCATCTTCAGGGATCGGGCGAATGAATTGTGCCCAGATTTCAGGGAAAAACCGCGCGGCCCCCCCACCATAGAACCAATCCAGCTCAGATTGCGTGCCCATAAAGACCCCGCGCAGGATAAGATAGGCCACATGCTCTGGGTGTGCTTGCGCATAGGCCAGCGCCAGCGTTGCGCCCCAGCTTCCGCCAAACACCATCCAGCGGGCGATACCCAGTTCTGCACGAATTCGCTCAATATCGGCGATCAGGTGCTGTGTGGTATTTGCGGTGACGGAAGCGGCCGGTTTGGACCGCCCGCATCCGCGCTGGTCAAACAGCACTACGCGATAAGTGGCCGGATCGAAGAAGCGCCGCATTGTTGGGCTGCATCCACCACCGGGGCCGCCATGAAGAACAACAACCGGAATGCCGTCGGGGTGCCCGGCCTGTTCGACATAAATGGAATGCCCGTCGCCAACGTCCAGCATGCGCTGGTCGAACGGGTCTGCAATCGGATAGAGTACCGATGCTGCGCTGTCATGTCCTGCGGACTTATCCATGTCAGAGACTATATAGCGATTAATGAGGCCCTGCCATGGGCGAGATGACGAAAAAACGGAGAAGGCATGAGCGTTTCTACGATTGACCCCGATGAAGTCGCTAAATTCGAGGCCATGGCCGCCGAGTGGTGGGATCCGAATGGCAAGTTCAAGCCTTTGCACATGCTTAATCCCTGCCGGTTGGACTATATCACCCGCCAGATCGCAGCGGAATTTGACCGTGATCTGACCAAACCTGCCCCATTTGCAGGCTTGCGGCTTCTGGATATTGGCTGCGGTGGTGGGTTGCTGTCAGAGCCGATGGCGCGGCTTGGCGCCGATGTGGTTGGTGCCGATGCGGCAGCACGCAACATTCCCGTGGCGCAACTGCATGCCGATCAGGAAGGGCTGGCCATAGACTTCCGCCACACCACGGCTGAAGACATGGCCGCTGCAGGCGAGCAATTTGACGTGGTATTGAACATGGAAGTGGTCGAGCATGTCGCCAACCCGTTGGCCTATCTGACGGCGTGTCGGCAATTGCTGAAACCTGGCGGGTTGATGATATGCTCGACTTTGAACCGCAATCCCAAAAGCTATGTCATGGCGATTATCGGCGCGGAATATGTCATGCGCTGGTTGCCCAAGGGTACGCATGAATGGTCTAAATTCATCACTCCGGATGAGCTTTATGATCTGTTGCGCAAGGCCGGGCTGGACCCGGTTGATCGCAAGGGTTTTGTGTTCAACAAAATCACCTGGGGTTGGTCGATTTCAGATCGTGACTTGTCAGTAAATTACGTCACAGCTTCCGTTTTGCGATGAGGCAGGTGGTGTGTTTGAGCATTTCTGGCAAGAAAATGCTCAGGTGTAAGCGATGAACAGCAACACGCCGCCGAGTGCGAGCCGATAGAGAACATAAGGGGTGAAGCTGACCGATTGCAGCAGTTTCATCATGAAGACCAGCGCTGCCCATGCCGCGAAGAAGGAGATGACAGCGGCAATTGCACCGTCGCGCGCAACATCCCAATCTGCAATGCGGATTACATCAACTGTCATGAGGGCACCTGACGCGATGATTGTGGGAATGGACATCAGCATCGACAGTTTGGCAGCATCGTGGCGTGCATAACCCAACGCTCGTGCGCCAGAGATCACGATTCCCGACCGTGATGTGCCAGGAATCAGCGCCACTGCCTGCCACAGTCCAAGGTACAGCGCATGTTTCAGCGTCCAGCTTGGCGCAGTGCGGGTTTGCTGCCCCATCCGGTCAGTCAGGTAGAGCACAATGCCGAAAATGATCATCATCCAGCCGATGACGGCGATGGAACGCATC
The DNA here is from genome assembly GCA_007117255.1 of Natronohydrobacter sp. Classification (GTDB taxonomy): domain Bacteria; phylum Pseudomonadota; class Alphaproteobacteria; order Rhodobacterales; family Rhodobacteraceae; genus Roseinatronobacter. Next base: position 4,039 of record SKGU01000334.1, read on the forward strand.
AATTCCATCATGCCGGTCAGCTTGAAGATCAGCCCCAGAATCATCACTGGAATCGTGGCGACCAGCAAGCAGAGCGCCAGGAAGCCGCCACGGCTGTCAATGCGCCCGCGCAGCAGTTCTGGAATGCCCCGCGCGGCGAGTGCGACGTCTGTGCGGAAATACCAGCAGACAGCAAACAGTGTGCCTATATGGACAGCCACATCCAGCGCCAACCCCTGATCTTCCAGTGGGGTTAGCGCGGGCAGCAGGATCAAGTGTCCCGATGATGAGATAGGAAGAAATTCTGTTATGCCTTGAATCACGGCAAGAAGAAAGATGTGGAACAAGGTCATGCTGTGCCTCTTTATGGTGTTTGCAACCTAGAAGGTTTGATTGCTGATGTGAATCGCCATTTTAAGTCAGCAATACTGACATAAAAATTACAAAATTGGTGGCAGAAAAGATGTTTGCGCGCACTTTTTCTCGATTTAGGTCAGTATATATGACTTTTCATGCTGTGTGATACTGGCTAAAAGACAAAAAAATCTGGAGGATCAGCCGATGGCAAAGCAGCCAATGCTCCGTTTCGTGAAAGTAGAACGAGAGACGCCCGACAAGCGCCCGCCCGCATTGCGGTCGGAGGATTTCGGTGAAATCTACGCACAATATTCCGATGACAAGGCGACCGAGCAGGCCGGTCGTTGCAGCCAATGCGGTGTGCCCTATTGTCAAAGCCATTGTCCCTTGCACAACAACATTCCAGACTGGCTGTTGATGACCGCGTCAGGGCGGCTGCAGGAAGCCTATGAGATGTCACAGGCAACAAATACCTTCCCTGAAATCTGTGGTCGTATTTGCCCGCAAGACCGACTGTGTGAAGGCAATTGTGTGATCGAACAGGCTGGCCATGGCACAGTCACGATTGGCGCGGTTGAGAAATACATCACGGATACAGCGTGGGAGGAAGGCTGGGTCAAGCCGATTGCACCTCAGACGGAACGCACGGAATCTGTCGGGATCATCGGTGCAGGTCCAGGTGGATTGGCTGCCGCAGATATGCTGCGCCGCGCTGGTGTGCAGGTGACGGTCTATGATCGCTATGATCGCGCGGGCGGGCTGATGACTTATGGAATCCCCGGCTTCAAGCTGGAAAAGCCTGTTGTGATGCGGCGGATTGAACAACTGGAAGCGGGTGGTGTCGAATTCGTGCTGAATTGCACGGTGGGTGAAGACATCACATTTGACGCGATTCGCGGCAAGCATGACGCAGTGTTGATTGCAACGGGTGTCTACAAATCCCGCGATCTGACGGCGCCAAATTCTGGCGCACCGGGTGTTGTGAAAGCTCTGGACTTTCTGACGGCATCAAACCGCAAAAGCTTTGGCGACGATGTACCGGAATTCGACAATGGTGATCTGGATGCGCGCGGCAAGCGTGTGGTGGTGATCGGCGGCGGCGATACAGCAATGGATTGCGTGCGCACGGCCGTACGGCAGGGCGCAAAATCCGTGCGCTGCCTGTATCGGCGGGACCGCGAGAACATGCCAGGTTCGCGTCGTGAAACGCAGAACGCCGAAGAAGAGGGCGTCGAATTCGTCTGGCTGACTGCCCCATCAGGATTTCTGACCGATGATGCGGGCAATCTGTCCGGGGTGCGGGTGCAAAAGATGCGTCTGGGCCAGCCCGATGCAACCGGGCGCCGCGCACCCGAACTGATTGAAGGGGCAGATTACACCGAAGATGCTGATCTGGCGATCATGGCGCTTGGTTTTGAGCCCGAAGAGTTGCCGACCCTGTGGAATGTGCCGGAGCTGACCGTCACCCGCTGGGGCACGATCAAGGCGAAGTTCAACACGCATGAAACCGATCTGCCCGGTGTCTGGGCCGTGGGGGACATCGTGCGCGGGGCGTCGCTGGTCGTCTGGGCCATCCGCGACGGACGCGAAGCGGCAGACTCGATCCTGAATTATCTCTCGGCCCCCGCACGGGTTGCGGCTGAGTAATCCTTTCTCCTTGGCAAAAGGACACAGAGACATGACGACATATGATGCA
>SKGU01000340.1 GCA_007117255.1 Natronohydrobacter sp.
ATCTTCAACATCATCGCGCTCTATTTCCTGATGCCGATCGTCAAACGCGAGTTGAACAGCTATCTGCTGCGGCTGAAATCGGGGCAGATCAAGGCGTATAAGTAACTCTGGCCTGTGTGACGGTCCTGTAGGGTGCGTGGCTCGATCCACGCACCCTACGTTATGTCCGCGACCATGCGCTGTAGGCTCATGCAGCGACTGTTTTCGTGGCGGCCGGGTTCGACCAGCCCTCGCGCATCATCTCTGCGAGCGCAAGCACGCCCGGCGCGTCTTCATTGGGGCGCAGATAGAGGTTGATCTTCTGGCGCGTCAGTTCCGGCAAGGCCCCGCCATGGTCAATCCGTGCCGTGCTGGCAGGCTCAGTCCCTGCCAAAAGCGTATGCACGGCCATATCGCAGGTGACAGCGGCTTCCAATGTCCGGTCGGATTCGCTCTCGACTGCCGCGACCCAAGATATCCCGGCACTGTCCAATGCCCGGATTACACCTGACCTGAACGCACAGTAGCGCCCAACGGCCAGACGTAGCGGGCGTTCCTGCCAGCATGTACCGCCATGCGCGCCGATCCAGACCAGATCGCGTTCGCAGAGTGTTTCCGCCTCTGGTGGGCAATAATCCTCCGTGGTCAGGATCAGGTCACAGCCCCCATTGCGAAACTGTTCCAATGCCTTGTGGGTATGGGTGGCCTGAAGCTGCACCTTCATACGCGGATAGGCGCGCAGAAAGGCTTGCAGGATCGGCGGGATCACCGGGGTGACAATATCATAGGGCACGGCCAGCCGGATCTCGCCCGACAGATCATCATCGGTCAGCCGCCCGACCACTTCGTCATTCAGGACCAGCATGCGGCGCGCATAGGACAGAAGCTGCTCGCCTGCCGCTGTCGGCACCATCGCGCGACCACGACGCTCGAACAATGCAAGCCCCAGACTGTCTTCCAGTCGTTTGATCTGCATCGACACCGCCGATTGCGTCAGGTTCAGCATGCTGGCCGCGCGAGTCACCCCGCCTTGATCCTGAACCGCCAGAAGCGCGCGCAGGGCCGTCATGTCCAGATTGCGTTTCATATCACGATTCCTGATGCTTTAGATCAAAAACATTCGTTTTCATTGTGTCGGATGTGGCGCTAATCATCAAGAGTGAACATGCTAAACGCTATTCGCATCACAAATTGTGACGAAAGGACAGCATCATGCTGCGCGCGATTCAGGGACGTATAAGCTCAAGATTTCGTTTGTCGGACAGTATCTCAGTCGCCCGGCTATTCGTGCTGCGCCGTACGCGGACGCATCTGGCAAAACTCGATGATCATATGCTTGATGATATCGGTCTGACCCGCGCGCAAGCCGAAACAGAGGCCGCGCGCAAGCTATGGGATGCTCCGGCGCATTGGCTGGAGTAAGCGAAAAAGCCCCACGCGCAACGGTCGCAAGCTCGCCCGTGTCGCGGTGGGCGCGCGCGGATCAGGCCGCTTTTTCCATACGCAGAAACGTAAACAGCCCCAGCGAGGTCAGTGGTTTCTCTTCGACAAGCTGCAGCTCATTGACACCAAGCACGCGATCCTTGGGGAAATTGGAATGCCAGCCCAGATAGTCTGCAAAAGGTGCGAATTTGCGCTCCAGCCAGGCCAGCCAGCCTTCGTCGCGCGCGAAGTGATTGACCAAAAGCACATGCCCGCCGGGTTTGCACACACGCGCCATCTCGGCCATGACTTGTTCGGGGTCAGGCACCACCGAGATCAGATGCATCGCGACAACAACGTCAAAGCTCGCATCCGGGAAATCGAGCTTGCGTGCATCCATCTGGCGCAATTCGCGCACATGGGACAGGTTTTCCTCGGCCACCTTGGTGCGAGCGCGTTTTAGCATTTCTTCCGAAAAATCGATCCCGGTCACGTCCAGATCGGCGCGGTAATATGGCAAGGCCAGCCCCGTTCCGACACCTACTTCCAGAATTCGGCCGCCAGTTTCGTTAACAACCTTGGTGGCATGCCGCCGCCCTGCATGGGTGATCTTGCCAAAGGTCATGTCATAGACCGGCGCCCAGCGCCGATAGCTGGATGTAATGGATTCGGGTTTCAAAGAGCAGTCCTCCGCTATCTGCGCACAGATGTGGGGCAGGGGGCGCAAAGCGTCAACCCGAACTGAGCCCAAGGATGCTTAATTCTTCGTTATCTGCCTCAATCCATGCAGATGTCACATAGAAAAGCTGATTCCGCATCCGCAACTTGACGAGGCGTTGGGGTTGTCGATCACGAAACGCGCGCCAATCAGTTCTTCGCTGAAATCGATCACGGCATTTTGCAGGAAGGGCAGCGAGACCGGGTCAATCAGCACCTTGTGCGCGCCGCGTTCCAGCACCAGATCGTCGGGCGCAGGCTCATCAAAGCGGATATCATACTGAAACCCCGAACAACCACCGCCATCGACAGCTACACGCAAGGCCTTGACCTCGCCTGTATCTTCGGCAATCTCGGCAAGGCGGTCAAAGGCGCGGTCGCTTACACGCGGTGGCAATGTGAGGGACATATGATGCGGGCCTTATTTCTGATAACTTTGCTCTGATATAAGGCAGTCAAGCCCATTCGGCAAGATGGCGGGAGAGATCATGCTCAAACCCTATGCGACGCGCTCTGAGGATTCGCGTGGACGTCTGCACGCGGAGTCCATGAGTACTTTCCGCTCGCCTTTCCAGCGCGACCGGGACCGGATCATTCATTCTTCGGCTTTCAGACGGCTGAAACACAAGACACAGGTGTTTATCGAGCACGAGGGTGACTACTACCGCACGCGGTTGACCCATTCGATCGAAGTGGCGCAGGTGGCGCGCACCTTGGCGGGTGCACTGGGGCTGAACACTGATCTGGCCGAAGCGATCGCGCTTGCACATGATCTGGGCCATCCGCCTTTCGGGCATACCGGCGAGGATGCGCTCTGCGATCTGATGGCCCCTTATGGCGGCTTTGATCACAATGCACAGGCGTTGCGGATCATCACCAGGCTAGAGCGCCATTACGCGGATTTCGACGGTCTGAACCTGACCTGGGAAACCCTGGAAGGGATTGCAAAGCATAATGGGCCAGTGACGGACCGGGCGGGCAAGCCGCTTAAGGGCGATGTGCTGCCTTATGCGCTGGCTGAATGCAACGCGGCCTTTGATCTGGAACTGCATGGCTTTGCGAGCGCCGAAGCACAAGTGGCCGCGATTGCGGATGACATTGCCTATAACCATCACGATCTGCATGATGGTTTGCGTTCCGGCCTGTTTGACGAGGCCGATCTGATGGAGCTGCCAATCACCGGGCCAGCATTCGCTGAGGTGGATCGGCTTTACCCCGGTCTGGAAGCGATGCGACGGCGGCACGAGGCATTGCGTCGTGTGTTTGGGGCTATGGTCGAGGATGTGCTGCTTGTCGCGGGCACGCGTCTGGGACCAGCGGATTTGACATCGGCGCAGGATATTCGTGACCTAGACCTGAAGATCATTCGCTTCTCTGACAGGTTGTTCCGGGAATTGAAGGTGATCCGGCAGTTTCTGTTCACGCGCATGTATCGTGCGCCCAGCGTGGTCAGGATGCGGGAACAGGTGACGGGGATGGTGCGGGATCTGTTTCCGCTGTTCATGGCCCGGCCGGAGCTGCTGCCTGCAGAGTGGCGTCGTGATGTCGAGGCAGCACAGTCAGGGACCGAACTTGCGCGGATTGTCGCAGATTATGTGGCTGGCATGACTGACCGTTTCGCGATTCAGGAACATGCGCGGCTTGTTATGCGTGAGGGGGGACGGCCCGTCGACCCCATCGAGGGGTCGGCGGGCCGGCGCTAAAGCGCGGGCGCCCGTCTGACGGTGCGTTAGGTGTCAGAGGGCTTGGCTGCCTCGCTTCCGTCGCCAATGGCGGCACATCGCCCGGTTTGAGCAAGAGAGAGTGCTGTCGTCTCGACAGCCCGTAAGAGAGGACCGATATGACTGACAAGACGACACTTGTGCGCCGTATGGCCTGGCCTGACAGCGCTTCGAGGCCAGTGGGTACACCGATCCAGCCTTCAGTGGTCTATGCCTCGCGCGATCCTGATATGCTGGATGCACAATATGAAGGCCGCCTTGACGGATATACCTATGCGCGCGAGGGCCACCCGAATGCGACGGTGCTTGCGCGCAAGATCGATCAGATGGAAGGGGCCGAAGGGGGGCTTGTTCTTGGGTCAGGGATGGCGGCTGTTGCGGCTGTGCTGATGGGCATCTGCAAGGCGGGTGATCATGTTCTTGGGGGTGATCAGCTCTACGGGCGGTCCCTGCGGCTGATGCGCGATGACCTGCCGCGCCTTGGGGTTGCGACATCTCTGGCTGATCCGACTGATGCTGCGGCTTTCAGCGCGGCCATTCGGTCGGAAACGCGGATGATCCTGCTTGAAGTGGTCTCGAACCCGACGTTGCGCCTTGCTGATATCGACGCGATTGCGGCGGCCGCGCGTGAAAAGGGTGTTTTGCTGGTGATCGACAACACCTTCACCACGCCGCGCGGGTTTCAACCTTTCGCGCATGGGGCCGATATCGTGATCCATTCGGTCACGAAATTGCTGGCGGGGCATTCGGATGCGACCCTGGGCTATGTAGCGGCGCGCGATCCGGCCTTGCGCAAGGCCATCTACGATTTCGCCACCACGACAGGCATGACACCAAGTCCATTTGATTGCTGGCTGGCCGAACGTGGATTGTATTCGTTTGATCTGCGGTATGACCGCGCAGAGGCAAGCGCGAAAGTGCTGGCTGATCATCTGGCAGGGCTGCCGGGGGTGAAGCGTGTGCTGTACCCGACGCGACCAGATCACCCCGATCATAATCGGGCCACGGCTCTGCTTGGCACGCGTGGCGGCCATATGGTGAGTTTCGAGATCGAAGGCGGGCGCGCGGCTGCCAACAGGCTGACGCATGCTGCGCCCGATATCGCATTTGCGCCAACGCTTGGCGATATCGGCACGACATTGTCGCATCCCGCCAGTTCATCGCATCGCGGGTTGGGTGTCGAAGGCCGGGCCGCACTTGGCATCACAGAGGGTTTCTTTCGGGTCTCCGTGGGGATGGAGCCGCCGGAAATGCTGTGTGCCGAATTCGAAACCGCGATTGCGCAGAGCCAGAACGCGGATCAGGAAACATAATCCTTTCATCGCTTTGAATGCTTTTCGCTTGACAGGTCAGGGTCGACTGTCCGACCCTGACACAATGTCGCAACAGGTCAGGGCGACACAGGCTCAGGGAGGGCGATCATATGCTTGTCAGTCAGATCATTCGCAACAAGGCGCATCAGGGAGTTGTGACCTTGCTGCCCGGTACAACACTGGCTGAAGCGGCGCAACTTCTGTCGGAAAAGCGTATTGGCGCAGTCGTTGTCTCAACCGATGGCAGCAAGGTTGCGGGGATTTTGTCAGAACGCGATATCGTCCGTGAAATCGGCAAGCGCGGCACTTCGGCATTGCAGGACAAGGTCGAAGACGTCATGACCCGCAATGTGTTCGGCTGCAACCCGGAGGACAATGCCGATCTGGTTCTTCAGACAATGACGCAAAAGCGGTTTCGTCACTTGCCTGTGATGGAGGACGGCAAGATGATCGCGCTGATCTCTATCGGAGATGTGGTCGCGGCGCGTCTGGCGGAATTAGAACTGGAAAAAGACGCGCTGACCGGAATGATCATGGGATACTGAGCGCGGTTTCGCGCGATCCGGGGCTTGCATCTTGCCGCGCAATATTGTTGCGTGACGTTCAAGAGCAACGCGAGGAAATATCATGCGTATCGGGCTTTATCCGGGGACTTTCGATCCGCTGACGCTGGGGCATCGTGATATCATCACCCGCGCGGCACAACTTGTGGATCGACTGGTGATCGGGGTTGCGATCAATCGTGACAAGGGGCCGTTGTTCACGCTTGAAGAACGAGTTGCCATGATCGAGGCAGAGGTCGCGGATTTGAGTGCGCGCACCGGCGTTGAAATCGTGGCGCATCCATTTGAGAATCTACTCATCGATTGCGCGCGCGATGTAGGCGCGTCGATCATTA
>SKGU01000289.1 GCA_007117255.1 Natronohydrobacter sp.
GATCAACAAGCGCGGCGCACTGGCTCTGTGTCAGGGCCTGTCGATGCCCCAACGCATGCCCCCGGACCTGTGGCTGATCTTTGCACCGATCAAGAAAGCGCGTACCGATTTCATCGTCGAGAAAGCCGCAGAGCTGGGCGCGGCCCGCATTTTGCCGGTGCAGACAGAATTCACCAATTCCGAGCGGATCCGGCAGGACCGCCTGCAAGCCCATGCGATTGAAGCCGCCGAACAATGCGGCGGCACATATGTGCCTGACGTCGCCGACTTGCAGCCCCTCGCGCGCCTGCTCGATCACTGGCCCGATGGCCGCGCACTGATCTTCGCAGATGAAGCGCTTGCCGACGGGGCCGCGCCTGCGCCGCTGCCCGCATCCCCCGCCGCCATTCTGATCGGGCCGGAAGGCGGGTTTTCCGACGCCGAGCGCAAACGCCTGCGTGCCATGGCAGGCGTTTGCCCCATAGCCCTTGGCCCCCGCATCCTGCGTGCCGATACCGCTGCTGTGGCCGCACTGACCCTATGGCAATCGCAACAGGGCGACTGGCGATGATCCGCGAGGCGGCGGCGCAAGACCAGAGCCTGATCGCGGCGTTTCTTGGCCAGCACATCACCACATCCATGTTCCTGATGTCCAATCTCGAACAGCACGGCATCGGCCAGTCGGACCACCCTCACGCAACGCGCTACTTCATGAGCTTTGATGGTGCGCAGCTCCGGGGTGTGTTCGGTTGCACGCGCAGCGGTTATCTGATGTGCCAGCATCCGGGACTGACGCAAGGCGAGACGCGCGTATATCTGCGCGCCTTGGGGGGGCAATCTGTGCAGGGCATAACCGGGATCAACGCGCAGGTGGACCATTTTGTTTCTGCACTGTCACACCACGGGGGCGCGTGGCAAAAGGACAGTGTCGAGCCGCTTTTTTCGCTCCCGCTTGCGAAACTGCCCCTGCCGAGCGTCAGGATATGCAGCCCAACCCCCAACCACCGTGATATGCTGATCGCTTGGTATCGCGCCCATCTCGCCGAAACCGGCCTACCAAATCATATCGAACGCTGCGCCGAAATGGCAGAGCGTGCGATTGCCGACGACCGCACCAGATTGCTGATCGGTCCGGAACACCAGCCGATAGGTATGACCAGTCTCAACGCCTGCGCCGGCAGCGCGGTGCAGGTAGGTGGGGTTCATGTATTGCCCGCCCATCGTGGGCAAGGCCATGCAGGGCGCATGGTCGCGGCGCATCTGCTGGAATTACGCCAGAAGGGGGCCGACACGGCCATTCTCTTCGCCGCCTCCGATTCGGCGGCAAAGGCGTATAGGCGGATCGGGTTTCAGCAAATCGGACACTATCGCATTGCCATGTTGCGCGACGCCCTGATGATTGGGGAAGCGGCATGACCCTGATCCATCGCGCAATTTCCACAAGAAAAGCCCGCCGCGATGTGCAAACCGCGCTTTCTGACGCATTCGGGGCGGACGCCCCCAGCTCCCTGCGCCTGATAAAAGATAGCCCCCTTGCGCGTGTGGCAGAAGGTAGATGGCAAGGTCGACAAATAATCGTCAAGCAATTCCATAGCCCGGAGCCAGCCTCCCTGATCGCAGCCATGCTGGCCGAACATAAACGCCTTGGGGCGCTCTTTCCCCATGACGGGCTTAAAGTGGCCGCGCTGCGCGCCCATGCTCCGGCGCAGGGGCTGGTGATACTGGACAAAGCCCCCGGCATCCCACTGGACCTCGCGCTTGATCCCTGCACAGCCACTGAACGCGCACGGCTGGTGGGGCATGCAGGCGCGTGGCTGGCGCGCAGCCTCGGCGACAGCCGCGCGGCCGGCAGCTTCCGCCCGCGTTTCTGGCTCGACCGGCTGGACAGGGACAGCGCGGACCTGCCTCTGACGCCAGATGACCGCGCCCTGTTTGGTCGCACGATGGACCAACTGCACGCGCTTGGCACGCAACTGAAACGCGGCGCAATCCCCAAGGGCGCGGTGCATGGCGATTTCGGCCCCTATAACCTGCATTGGGATGCGCGCGACCAGAGCCTCTGGGCCTTTGACATCCAGCGCACCAGCGACCTGCCACTGGCGCTGGACATGGCGCGCTTTCTGGTTGCACTGTCTGAACAGGCCCAGCGCCAACACCCCGATTGCGCATTGTGCCAAGGTATCCTGCCCGCAGATCTCGCGGCCTTGCTGGCGGTGCCGGGGCTCAATCACGCCCCCGATGAGCTGCCCTTTCTGGATTTCGTCCTTGGCTACCGGTTGCTGCGTTCACTGCGCGAAAAACACGGCCACCCACACGCCCCCATGTTCCGCCGAAGCCTGACCAACTGGCTGGAGACCCAACCATGAGCCTGATCCGCCCCGAACTTGCCGCAGCCCTGCGCCGCTGGTCTGAAGTCCTGACCGGGCTGGCAGTGGCCGCATTCGGTCTGTGGGCCTTGCAGGCGCGGGGCGTGTTCTTTCAGGGCCTTGCCGGGCTGGTCATTCTGGCAGGGATCGCGCTGGCCATCATCGGATGGCGGCGCATGCGTTTTCACCGCGATGGATCAGCCCCCGGTGTGGTGCAGGTCGTCGAGGGGCAAATCAGCTATTACGGCCCGACCGATGGCGGCTTCATTGCACTGGGCGATCTTGTCGAACTGCACCTGCTGGACGCGGGCGCGACATGGCTGTTGATCGCGCAGGATGGCACGCGGCTGGAAATCCCGGTGGCGGCGGCTGGAACAGACGCGCTGTTTGATGCTTTCACCCGCCTGCCTGACCTGCGAATGCAGGCGCTTCTGGGCGCGCTGGACGCAGCTGATCCGGCCCCGGCCCGCGCGGTCTGGCTTCATCCTGCGCGTCGTGCAAAGCATTTACGGCTACGCTGAGCCTTGACAGAGCCCGCGCCGCGTTCCAAGTCTCGGCGCATCTTTGGGACGCAAAACATCGGAGCGCATATGTCCATTCCCCAATCCGGCGGCGGGCCGATCGAGCATGTATCCCAACTGGCCGAATATCTGGCCGCAGGCTGCAAGCCGAAAAAAGACTGGCGCATTGGCACCGAGCACGAGAAATTCGGCTATTGCCACGATACGCTGAGGCCGCTGCCCTATGACGGCCCGCGTTCGATCAAGGCCATGCTGGAAGGCTTGCGCGACCGCTTTGGTTGGTCGCCCGTCATGGAAGGTGGCCATATCATCGGGCTGGAAAAGGACGGTGCGAATGTGTCGCTGGAGCCCGGCGGGCAGCTGGAGTTGTCTGGCGCGCCGCTGGAGACGATTCACCAGACCTGCGACGAGGTAAACCAGCACCTGCGCGAAGTGCGCGAGATCGCAGACAAGATCGGCGTGGGCTTCATCGGCCTTGGCGCGGCGCCGATCTGGTCCCACGAACAGATGCCTGTCATGCCCAAAGGCCGCTACAAGCTGATGACCGATTACATGGATCGGGTCGGCACCATGGGCAAGACGATGATGTATCGCACCTGCACGGTGCAAGTGAATCTCGATTTCGCCTCAGAGGCAGACATGGTGCAAAAGCTGCGCGTGGCGCTGGCGCTGCAACCCGTGGCAACAGCACTTTTCGCCAATTCACCGTTTCTGGATGGCAAGCCGAACGGACACAAAAGCTGGCGCGCGCGTGTCTGGCGCGATCTGGACCCGGCCCGCACTGGCATGCTGCCCTTCGTCTTCGAGGATGGGTTCGGATTCGAGGCCTGGGTCGATTACGCGCTAGATGTGCCGATGTATTTTGTCTATCGCGACGGCAAGTATATCGACGCGCTTGGCCAGAGCTTCCGCGATTTCCTGCGCGGCGAACTGCCTGCCCTGCCCGGCGAAATCCCCACGCTGTCAGATTGGGCAGACCACCTGACCACAATATTCCCCGAAGCGCGCGTCAAGAAATTCATCGAAATGCGCGGCGCGGATGGTGGGCCATGGCGGCGCTTATGTGCGCTGCCTGCGCTCTGGGTCGGGCTGACCTATGACCAGACATCTCTCGATGCCGCTTGGGATCTGGCGAAAGGACTGAACGCAGAGACACGCGACGGCTTGCGCGTAGCCGCGTCAGTTGACGGGCTACAGGGCGAAGCTGGCGGAGTGAAGCTGCATGATCTGGCGCGCGAAGTCGTGGCGATTGCCGAAGCTGGCTTGAAGGCGCGTGCCTGCCCCGGTGCCGGTGGCATGCTGCCCGACGAGACCCATTTCCTGAATGCTCTGAAAGAAAGCGTCGAGACAGGTCAAACACCCGCAGACGAATTGCTCGCGCGTTATCGTGACGACTGGCAGGGCGATTTGACCCGCATCTACGGCGATTACAGCTATTGATCCGAAGCGGCACCCCTGCTTGACTTTTCGGCGCGCGGGGGTGCAATCACAGCATATGACGCGAACTTCAACATCTGAAACCCGCCCGACCGGCCGGCCACGACTGCGCTGGAAGCACTGGTTTCAGGACTGGGCAACTGCGACTGTTCTCTGGCTTGGAAACCTGCTGCCTTACCGCCAGAAAATCGCGCTGATGGGCTGGCTGGGTGCCTATGTCATCGGACCGCTGGCGGGGCTACGGTCTCGCATCCGCGACAACCTCGCCCTTATCGTCCCCGACATGCCAGAGTCAGAGATCAGGCACCTGTGCCGCACTGTCCCAGGCAATATGGCCCGCGCGATCGCCGAGACATTCTCCGGCGATGCCTTCATTGAGCACGTCAAGCACAGCTCCGTCGACGGCGATGGCTGGGATGCCCTGATGCAGGCAAGAGACACAGGCCGCCCTGTGGTACTGGTCACGGCCCATTTCGGCAATTATGACGCCGCCCGCGTCGTGCTGCGCGAGAATGGCTGCAACATTGCGGGCATTTACATGCCGATGCGCAACCCGGCATTCAATGCACGCTATGTGGCGGCGATGGAACACATCGCCGCGCCCGTGTTTCCGCGCGACCGGGCTGGGCTGGCTGGCCTGCTGAAACATCTGCGGCAGGGCGGCATGATCGGGCTGGTGGCAGATCACTACATCGCACATGGCGTATTGATCGACTTTCTGGGCCAACCCGCCCGGACGGCACTGTCATCCGCCGAAATCGCGTTGAAACAAAACGCGCTACTGGTGCCTGTCTATGCCATTCGGCAGCCTGACGGGGTCAGCTTCCGTATCCGTGTGGAAGCGCCAATTCCACACACGGACCCGATGACCATGACAGTCGCCCTGAACACATCCGTCGAAAATCTGGTGCGCGCGCATATGGATCAATGGATGTGGACGCATAAACGCTGGAAACGTAATCAACCGCGCTGATCGTCCTTCACGGGCATGGGCTTGTCATCATAGCGTGGATCCAGAATTCGTCGGCTATCGCCTTCGGGGTCGTCATACTGCCCCTTGCGCAAGGTCCAGACAAAAGCCCCAAGCCCGACAAGACCCAGAAACAGCGACACTGGTATTAGGATAGCCAGAACCTCCATGAAACCCCTTACTTCAGTCTAAGTGCGTTCAAAGTGACGGAAATCGATGAAATCGACATGACCGCAGCCGCCCAAAGCGGCGTTGCCAGCCCCACCAAGGCAATAGGCACAAATATGATATTATAAACCGCCGATTGCCAGAGGTTTTCGCGGATGCGTTTCAAGGCGGTTCGTGACAAACTCACCGCATCCGATACCGGCGACAGATCGCGCCCCAGAAGCACCATATCGGACGCGGCGCGCGCTGCATCCAGCGCAGAGGCGGGCGAAATCGACACATGCGCCGTGGACAGGGCAACCGTATCATTCAGCCCGTCGCCCACCATCAGCACCTTGCGCCCTTCGGCCTGCAAGCTGTCGATCTTCGCGGCTTTCTCAGTGGGCAGCGCCCCTGCCTGCCAATCGCGAATCCCAAGCCGCTGCGCCAGATCGCGCACCACCTCTGGCACGTCACCGGAAATCAGCCAGACCTGCTTGCCCTGATCCTGCAACCCGCGCACCACTGCTTCTGCACCGGGGCGCAACTGGTCGGCAAAGCAGAAACTGCGGGTATCGTCGCCGATGGC
>SKGU01000095.1 GCA_007117255.1 Natronohydrobacter sp.
ACGGCCATCACCGAAGAGCAGTTGCGCATGATCTGGCGGCTATCGCCGGAACCTGTGATCGCGCTGGATGGCGACACGGCAGGGCTGCGCGCGGGCTATCGGCTGATGGATCTGGCGCTGCCGCTCTTGAGTGCGGAACAATCGCTCCGCTTCTGCCTGTTGCCGGAAAAGATGGACCCGGACGATGTGCTGCGCACAGGTGGGGCGGCTGCGATGCGCAAATTGCTGGAGGGCGCTGTGCCGCTGGTGCAACTTCTGTGGCAACGCGAAGTTGAGGGACAGGTCTTTGACAGCCCCGAACGCCGCGCGAGCCTGGACAACCGCTTGCGCACGGCACTGAACAAGATCACCGATCCCGGTTTGCGTGGCCATTACGCGGAAGAATTGCGCCGCTTGCGTGCCGGCTTTTTTCAGCCAGCCCGCGCGCAGCGTTTCAAAGGCGGGTTCAACCGTCGTTTTGAACCGACCTCTGCTCTGCCTGCCACACGCGCAACTCTGCTGGCCAGTGGCGCGGATGTGGATGTCGCCGAGCAGATGCGCGAAGAGATCATCCTTGCGATTCTTCTGACGCATCCGCAGCTTCTGGGCGAATTCATGCCTGAACTGGAACGCTCAGAGATGCGCCAGCCCCGGATTGATGCGTTGCGTCAGGCGCTACTGAACGGTGCGACACCGGATGACCTGCCACAAGCGGCCCGCACTGAGGCGGACCGTATTCTGTCGCTGGGCCATGTGGCCATCGCACCGCCCGTGCGCAACAGTGCCGATACCGGTTTTGCCCGCAACTGCCTGTCTGAAGAATTCGCCAAGCTGTTGTCCCGCCGGGGGGCTGTGGCCGAGATGAATGAGGCGAGCGAAGATGTCGCTCATATTTCGGATGAGGGGCTGACATGGCGGCTGCGTCAGGCGTCTGAAACCCGCAACCGGGCTGAGCGGTCGCGGCTGTCTGATTCGGCTGATCTGGGTGAAGATCGCGCTGCGCTGTCGGATGCACTGTCACGCATGATCGAATCAGAGGTCTGGATCAAACGCAAAAAGTGACTGATTCGTTGCATGAACGCCCGCATTACCGGGCAAAAATGCATGCGGGAACTGGAAAACCCCGGTTCTCTTGCCTAGATAGAGCATGGTGACTGCGGGGCTGAAGTGATTCGCCCCGATGAGTCGCGCCAGCCCTGCACATGCAGCACCGGGAGCATCCATGGCCGCCAAAGATACCGACGAGACCAGAGCCAACGATCAGGACACCGACACCGGCACGTCCGTGTCACAGGCCTCGATCAAGAAAATGATCGCGCAGGCCAAGGAACGCGGCTTCATTACTTATGAGCAACTCAACCAGGCGCTGCCGCCGGATCAGGTGTCCTCGGAACAGATCGAAGACGTGATGTCGATGCTGTCGGAAATGGGCATCAATATCATCGAGGATGATGACGAGGGCGATGAAGGCGACGCCAAAGGCGGCGATCTGGTCGAAACCTCTGGCGCGCGCGATGTGGTTGTGGCCACGGGTTCTGGCGAAGAGAAGCTGGACCGCACGGATGATCCTGTGCGGATGTACCTGCGCGAGATGGGTTCAGTGGAACTGTTGTCGCGCGAAGGCGAGATCGCGATTGCCAAGCGCATCGAAGCCGGGCGCAACACGATGATTGCGGGGCTTTGCGAAAGCCCGCTGACCTTTCAGGCCATCACCATCTGGCGCGACGAATTGCTGAACGAAGATGTTCTGTTGCGCGATGTGATCGATCTGGAAGCGACTTTCGGCAATGCGCTGGACGATGAAGACGGCGCTCCTGTGACTGACGGTTTGCCAGAAGCGCAACCCGGTGTGAAACGCGAAACCAGCAACGAGCCGGAGCTTGATGCGGATGGCAACCCGATCCACAAGGCCGATGACGACGAGGATGAGGACGATCAGTCCAACCTGTCGCTGGCGGCGATGGAAATGGCGCTGAAACCACGCGTTCTGGAAACGCTGGACCGCATCGCGCATGATTTCGACATGCTGTCGGAAATGCAGGAAGCGCGCATGCATGCAACCATGCAGGAAGAAGGCCGCTTCTCGGAGGTGCAGGAAGCGAAATACCAGAAACTGCGCGCCGAGATCGTTGAACTGGTGAATTCCCTGCATTTGCACAACAACCGGATCGAGGCGCTGGTTGATCAGCTTTACGGGATCAACAAGCGGATCATGTCGATTGACAGCGCCATGGTGAAGCTGGCCGACCAGGCCCGCATCAACCGGCGTGAATTCATTGATATCTATCGTGGATCAGAGCTGGACCCGACCTGGTGCGACCGCATGGCTGAAAAGCCCGGTCGCGGCTGGCAGGCGCTGATGGAACGTTCGCGCGACAAGGTGGAAGAATTGCGCGCCGATATGGCGCAAGTCGGCCAGTATATCGGTGTCGATATCGAGGAATTCCGCCGTTTCGTCGGTCAGGTGCAGAAGGGCGAGAAAGAGGCGCGGCAGGCCAAGAAGGAAATGGTCGAAGCGAACCTGCGTCTGGTGATCTCGATTGCGAAGAAATACACCAATCGCGGGCTGCAATTCCTTGATCTCATTCAGGAAGGCAATATTGGCCTGATGAAGGCCGTCGATAAATTCGAATATCGGCGCGGCTACAAGTTCTCGACTTACGCGACCTGGTGGATTCGGCAGGCCATTACCCGCTCGATCGCTGATCAGGCGCGCACGATCCGTATTCCGGTGCATATGATCGAGACGATCAACAAGCTGGTGCGCACGGGCCGGCAGATGCTGCATGAGATCGGGCGCGAGCCAACCTCGGAAGAGCTGGCCGAGAAGCTGCAAATGCCGCTCGACAAGGTACGCAAGGTGATGAAAATCGCCAAGGAGCCGATTTCTCTGGAGACGCCCATCGGCGACGAGGAAGACAGCCAGCTTGGCGATTTCATCGAGGACAAGAACGCGCTTCTGCCGCTGGATTCAGCCATTCAGGACAATCTGCGCGAAACCACGACGCGGGTGCTGTCCTCGCTCACGCCGCGTGAAGAGCGTGTGTTGCGCATGCGTTTCGGGATCGGGATGAACACGGATCACACGCTGGAAGAGGTCGGGCAGCAGTTCAGCGTGACGCGCGAACGTATCCGGCAGATCGAGGCGAAGGCTTTGCGCAAGCTCAAGCACCCGTCCCGGTCGCGCAAGTTGCGCAGCTTTCTCGATCAGTGAGCGGCCGAGAGACCCCTGCCGAGACTGCGGAACGCTTTCTCGAGATTTACAGAACCGATGCACGCGCGCACGGCGCGCGTCGTTGGACTTATACGGAAGTTGTGATCGCGTTGGGTTGGGCACCCAGTCGCGCAAGAAATATGATGCCGTTTCTGAATGCGCTCCGCGACCTGTGTCTGGCCAGAGCACTACCGGATCTGCGCGTTGTGATTGTCGCGTCTGGCACTGACCTACCCTCGAGCAGGTCATTCCCTCCGCCACGCAACACATGGGCCGACACGGGTTGGGACCGCGATGGCGTTCGGCGGGAGCAGGAACGTATTTTCACTTGGAAATGGTAGAGCGCTTGTGGTGCGTGACAAGCACGCACCCTACGAAGGCTTACGCCTCCCCCTCAAGCCCTGCCGCTGCAATGCCGGCCAGCGCGGCCTCTGCGTCATTGTCGGACGTGTCGCCCGTGACACCCACCGCACCGATCACGACACCATCCTTGCGCAGCAAAACGCCGCCCGGCACTGGCACAACCTGCCCGCCATAGACCCCGTTCACTGCCGCCATGAAATAGCCCTGCGCTTCAGCGCGCGCCATCTGGGCGCGGCCTGCCATGCCAAGCATGACCGCGCCGTATGCCTTGCCCTGCGCGATGCCGAAGCGCCCCGGCGCCGCGCCATCTTCGCGCTCAAAGGCCAGCACATGCCCGCCTGCATCCAGCACCACGACCGAGAGCGGCTTCAACTCCATCTCGCGCCCTTTGGCGCGCGTGGCGGAAATGATGGTGCGGGCCTGTTCGAGTGTGAGGGTCATGATCGTCACTCCTTGTTCGGAACTCATTTCGCACACAGCGTTTGCTCAGGCATGGATCGCCCCATCCCCACAAGCAAGCGCCGCTTCGCGCACCGCTTCCGAATAGGTCGGATGCGCGTGGCAGGTCCGCGCCAGATCCTCGGCGGCCGCGCCAAATTCCATCGCCACACAGATTTCGTGGATCAGATCGCCCGCATAGGGGCCAATGATATGGGCACCAAGGATGCGGTCAGTCTGCTTGTCTGCGAGGATTTTCACGAACCCGTCGCCGGCGAAATTCGCCTTGGCGCGCCCGTTGCCCATGAAGCTGAACTTGCCGGTCTTGTACGCACGGCCCGCTTCTTTCAGGCTCTCTTCTGTCTCGCCCACCGAAGCGACCTCGGGCCAGGTGTAGATCACACCGGGGATCACGCCATAATTCACATGCCCCGCCTGCCCGGCCAGAATTTCCGCGACGGCCATGCCCTCATCTTCGGCCTTATGCGCCAGCATCGGGCCCTCAATCACATCACCAATCGCATAGATACCGTCCACGCTGGTCTTGTAATGCTTGTCTGTGGCGATCTGCCCGCGCTTGGTCATCTCGACGCCCAGAGCCTCCAGTCCCAGCCCATCGATAAAGGGCCTGCGTCCAGTGGCAAGCAGGACTGTATCGGCCTCGACTGTATGCTCACTGTCATCCTTGCGCAGCTTGTAGCTGACCTTCGCCTTGTTCTTGCTGGCCGTCGCCGATTGCACGGCAGCGCCCAGAATGAAGGTGATGCCTTGCTTGCCCAGCAGCCGCTGGAAGGTCTTGGCCACTTCGCCGTCATTGCCGGGGATGATACGGTCCAGATATTCGATTACCGTCACCTCGGCCCCAAGGCGCGCGTAGACAGAGCCCATTTCCAGCCCGATCACGCCCGCACCAATCACGACGAGTTTCTTGGGGATCTTGCCCAGTTCCAGTGCGCCGGTTGAGGTGACGATGGTTTTCTCATCCACCTCGACGCCGTTCAGGGGGCTGGAATCCGAACCAGAGGCAATGACGATCTTCTTGGTGTCATAGGTCTGTTCACCCACTTGCACCTTGCCGGGCGCCACGATCGTGGCCCAGCCCTTGATCCAGTCGACCTTGTTCTTCTTGAACAGAAATTCGATGCCCTTGGTGTTCTGGCCGATTACTTCGGATTTGTAGCCCAGCATCTTTTTCCAGTCGACCTTGGGCTTGGCGCCAGTCAGACCCATCGCGTCGAAATTATGCTCGGCCTCATGCAACTGATGTGTCGCGTGCAAGAGCGCCTTGGACGGGATGCAGCCCACATTGAGGCAGGTGCCGCCAAGGGTGTCGCGCCCTTCGACACAGGCGACTTTCAGGCCCAGCTGCGCCGCGCGGATGGCACCGACATAGCCGCCGGGGCCAGCACCAATGAAGATGACATCGTAGGACATGAGTTTTCTCCTGTTTTCAGGTGGCGAGGTGGGGGGCCGTCTGCCCCCCACACCCCCCGAGAGTATTTGCGGCAAGATGAAGGCGCATCAGAAAAGCGCAACCAAAAGAATGATCAATGTGGACAAAAAACCGATTGCCCAGATGAGTGAGCGCCACGGGTTAAGACCATAGGCATAGGCGGGGATGTAGAGGATGCGCGCAACAAGATAGAGATAGGCGCAAATCGCTGTCAACGTGCTGGACTGGCCGGAAACGCTGATCACTGTCGCCGCGATGCCGAACAGGATCAAACCCTCGAAATGGTTGTCGAGCGCGCGTTGCAGCCGGGCTGTGCGTTTTGACATGGGCTTGTCGGGTGCGTAATCGCGCGAGCCGCCCGTGTAGCGCGTCCCAAGCTCCAGATTGGCGGGAACCGCGAAGAGAATGAACTGCACGGCTTGCAGCAGGGCGGCGAGCGTGAGGGCGGTGAGTTCGGGGGTCATCGCAAACCTCCTTCTCGCATTCAGGATTACACAGGGGCGTAGGGTGCGTGCTGGGCACGCACCCTACAGATCAGCCAGATCA
>SKGU01000156.1 GCA_007117255.1 Natronohydrobacter sp.
AAATGGCGCGGATTGTGGTGGGGGGTGGTGGCGGCCACAGGGCCGGAACGGATCAGCCCTGAATGGTGGCTGGACGATCCGGCCTGGCGCACAGGGCTGCGTGATTACTGGCGCGTACAGACTGATCGGGGCGCGCGACTATGGCTGTTTCACACACCGCAACGCGATGGCTGGTGCGTTCAGGGCGAATTTGCCTGACCCTGCGACTGATCGCCAAATTGCAGCGCATAAAGCCGCGCATAGGCCCCACCCAAGGCAAGCAATTCATCATGCGTGCCCTGTTCCACCACTTGCCCACGATCCATGACGATGATCTGATCGGCCTTGCGCACTGTGGACAGCCGATGCGCGATCACCAGCGTTGTGCGCCCTTCGGCAAGCGTCTCCAGCGCTTCCTGAACGAAGGCTTCGGATTTGGCATCCAATGCGCTGGTGGCTTCATCCAGCAGCAGGATCGGCGCGTTGCGCAACAACGCGCGCGCAATCGCAACGCGCTGGCGCTGCCCACCCGACAGGGACGAGCCGCGCGGACCCGCCAATGTATCCAGCCCATCTGACAGAAGCGGCAGGAAATCATCGACATGAGCCGCGCGCAGCGCCGCATCCAGCGCCGCATCCGAGACATTCTCGGCCCCCATCAGCACGTTGTCGCGGATCGTTTCGTCAAACAGCGCCGTGTCCTGACTGACAACGGCGAACAGCCCTCGCAGCGCCACCAGGTCCATGCGTCGCACATCCTGCCCGCCAATCAGCACCTGCCCCGCATCCGCATCCGCAAGCCGCGTCAGAAGCCCGAACACTGTTGTCTTGCCCGCACCCGACGGCCCCACAATCGCCGTGGTCTTGCCCGCAGGCGCGGTGAAGGACAAATCGCGCAGCACAGGTTCATGCCCATAAGAGAAGCTGACATTGCGCAGCTCGACACTGGCCTCGGCCCGCGCGGGCACTGGCAGATAGGGTGGCTCGGCATTCGTGACTTTGGGTTGCACCTGCAACAGCGCATGCGTGCGTTCGAGCGATGCAAGGATATTCTGCCATTCCGCCGTCAGCGCCGTGAAACGCCGCATCGGATCAAATAACAGCCCAAGTGCCGTGAAGAAGGACATGAACTGCCCGACGGTGCGCGTGCCCTCAATGATCTGCATGCCACCATAGACCAGCACCAGCCCAAAGCCGATCGCAGCCCCAAAATCCATCAATGTCGGCACAGCGGCCTGACCAATGGCCGCACGGGTCGCCTTGCGGACATAGTTACGCATGATCTCGCGGAAGCGGCCTACCTCGCGCGCCTCGGACCCGGTGAGTTGCAGCGTGGCGATGCCGTGAAACGCCTCGTCCAGCCGGTTCGAGCTTTGCGCGGCCGCCAGCCGCGCATCACGGCTGCGACGGCGGATCAACCGCTGAATGGCCAGAAGCGGAATGGCCAGCGCCGGAATGCCCAGAAGCGCCACCAGCGTCCATTGCCAGTCTGTCCACAGCGCCACACCAAAAAGCACGATGACCGCAGAGCCATCGCGCCCGAATCCGGTAATGAGGGATTTGAAAACGCGCTGAAGCGCCAGAGAATCGCCGCGCACCCGCTCAATCAGCACTCCCGGCGCATTCTGCTTGAAAAAGCCCTGATCCAGAAGCGTCAGATGTGCAAGCAGCATGGATTGCAAGTCAGCAGTTGCCGCTTCCGACTGCCATGCCATGATCGCCTTGTGGCACAACCGCGCCAGCCCGCGCCCGAAAAACACAGCCGCCATGGCCAATGCGACAAGGTAGACCTGCCGACGCTCTCCTGCGATGAACACATCATCGAACATTGGCTGCACAAGATAGCTGAATGCGCCCAGCATCAGCGCCTCAAGCACCATGAACAACACGGCAAGGCCGATGAAATGCATGCGGTGACGCACGAACTGGTCCCATAGCCAACGCGCAACGATACTATCGTTGCGCGCTTGCAGCTTGCGTTTGGCGGATCGAGTCTGGGACAAAGCGCGCTCGTACTGTCACCTCATTCAGGTTTGGGCATATCCGCTTTGGGCGCGCGGGGAAAGGCCACAATTCAGCGGGCGTACTGAATCAGTATCCCGCTCTGACCACCGCTTTGATGCACATCAGCATGCGCCCCATTTCCATATTGCAGGATGACCTGACTGTTATTTCCACCTTGCTGAGTCAGGTTTGCACTGTGGTTTTGCCCGTGCTGTCGGATGATCCCCCGATTTCCGTCACCGGACTGCGCGATACGCGCCGCATGATTGCGCCCGATCTGGCGAACATCGGCCCCGGCATTGATCTCGCGGTGAATCGCATAAAGCGTGATTGCCGTGTTCAGCGCCCGCGCTTCATCTGCGTTGCGCGCATTGATCGAGAGCGAAAGCGTCTTGGCGTCAGCTATCGGTGCAGGGATGGCAAGGGCAAGTGCCAAGGCAGGGGCGGCAGCAAGACGCGCAAGAGTGGTTTTGGAAGCAAAAGAGAACATGGCAGTGTTCCTTTCTGTCGGGGTTAAGGGTGCTGTTACAACGCCGCAGAGCGGCAGGTTTTCGTCTGGCCATTGGCCTTGATGGTCAATTCTGCGTTGAAATCACGCGCACGGCCCGAAAAGCTGGCTTTGCCCAAAGTGGCGCGCTCACCGGCTTTCAGATCGAACTCACCGCCTTGCCGGATCGTGCTGCGCCCATGAGCGCTGCTTTGGTCGATATTCAGCTGATAGGTTCCATGCGTCGCCTTGTGCGCATGTGCTTCGGCGGCGATTGTCACCTGTCGATTACTCTCGGTCAGTCGCAATTCGCAGACCAGTGCTTCGGGCGCGGAACTGCTTTGCGATGTGGCAAGGCTGGCGGTACAGGCCGCACCCGTGATCACAAGCGCCGCTATGGTATAAGGCATCGCAGACATGAGAATTCTCCTTCTCGTGCAGGTGTTTTGCAGGGCATGCCGGGGACGAGCTCCCCGGCATGGCGCGCAGGACATCAATCCTGAATGATCAAGACCACATTGCCATTGCCGTGCTGGGTTGTGTTGGCGGTGTTGCCATTCCCCGTCTGGATCACGCCAACAGCATTGCGACGGCCGCTCTGGGTTACAGTGGCGTCATTGCGGCAGCCGATCTGTGCGACACCCGCGATGTTACGGCGACCGCTTTGCGCGGTATCTGCCACATTGTTGCAGCCGACTTGACCGACCGTAACACGATTGCGTGCGCCGTCCTGCGTGTTCAGCGACAGGTTGCTGCGCCCG
The DNA here is from genome assembly GCA_007117255.1 of Natronohydrobacter sp. Classification (GTDB taxonomy): domain Bacteria; phylum Pseudomonadota; class Alphaproteobacteria; order Rhodobacterales; family Rhodobacteraceae; genus Roseinatronobacter. The sequence continues at coordinate 3,232 of SKGU01000156.1, forward strand.
GATTGGGTCACAGACACGCGCTGGCGATGACCAGTTTGCGATGCGGCAGCGCCATTGTCACGACCCCACTGGTCAACGAAAACCCGGTTGGAACCTGCATCGACGGGCAGTGCAATCAGCGCAATTGCGAAAGCCAGTGCGGAACCGGTGAGTTTTGTAGAGGCTGAAAAGATCATGGTCGGAACTCCTGATAGTGTGTTTCGGGTTTGGCTCCGGGGTGTTGCCCGGTGTGATGATGTCGCGGCTGATCCGCTGAACCAAACCTGCCGTCACTGTCCAGTGCCGCACAATATCGCCCGCCGGTTATACGATTTCAGCGCCCGTGTTATCAGATAACCAATCCTGAAAACCACGAGGTGCGCCAGAATATAAATATTAAAAACAACAATTTAAACAAAATCGTGCCCGCAATTGAAAAAGGCGCACCCCGCTTGGGGTGCGCCTGAAGGACAAACAAAGTTTGTGTCTTGCTTCTGGCCGCGCGCTATTGGCGGGCAGCGTTCAGGCCTTGCCGGGTCTCTGCAGTGGCCAGTTGGGAATGCAACCGCTCGAATTCGGACCGGGCGGCCGGTCGCTGGCCCGAATTGAGATAAGCATAGGCGCGCAGAATCGCCAGATCCCGGCGCAGTGATCCGGCAATCTGTTCATAGGCATCAAAATACCCGATCGCCTGACGATAATCACCGGCCCGATATGCCCGAACCCCGCGCTGATCAAGCACCATGGATTCGACCTCGCGATGCTGGGTCTCATTCAGGCGCACCTGCGCGGCAACTTGCGCGCCCTGTTCGGTCATGTTCATCGACAGATATGACAGGGCCAAACCGAAATGCGCATCGCGCCGGACGTTCGGCCCAAGCGCATCCCCGGCTTGTGCCGCGGCCTGAAAACCGACCAGCGCCTCTGTCGGGCGCTCGTGGCTATAGGCGCACCACGACCGTTCATAAAGCACATCCAGCGAGCGCGGCGATTGCGAGGCCGCCAGACAGCGGGCGAATTGTTCCTGCTCCTTGAGACGGCGTACCTCGCCGATGCGGCCATCACCGCTCAGGGGCAGCGCACCGCGCACAGGTGTGGAAACCGGCGGGGCCTGAACGACAGCCGGCCGCGGTGCAGTCTGCGGCGCTGGTGCTGTCTGGCTTGGCGCTGCAGCAGGTGCGGCGGCTGGTGTCGTTGCGGGTGCCCCCCCAAGAAGCCGCGCCTCAAGCTGATCAAGCTGCGATTTCGCAGAGGAATTGACCCCGCGCGCGACATCAAACAACTGGCGTAATTCAGCAGAAGAAGCAACGGCGCTCGATTTCTCCAGCGTGGGTTGTTGTTGTGTGAATCCGGGGCAGGATTGCACAGTATTGCGGTAAGTCGAGATCGCGGCGGCTTTCTGCCCCGCCAGCACATACATATCCGCAAGCAGCCAAGCATTGTTGATCCGTTCGCAACTCATGAGTTGCGGGGCACGTCGGGCGATCGAGATCGCCTGTGTTGCGTCCCTTGCGCCAACGGCGGCGGTGAAACTGTCCTGGGCTTCATTGGTTTCCAGCACCCGCAACATATCGGCGGGCGGGGTCCAGCCAGAAACGCGCTGCCGAGCCTGTGCGATAGCTTCTCGCGCAGCCCCGTAGTCGCGTCGTTCGATCTGACGCCAGATCGCGGCCTCGTCCACAGTCGCGGTGGCCTCAGGAGCCATGATCTGGTTCAGGTCTGACGGTGGGCGCCAGTCGGGGAAGGCCGCACGCAGTCGCCGTAACTCCGCCTGCACAGCGGGTTGATCATTCTGTTGTAGATAGTAACGCAATGCTCGAAGGTCATCAGGCCCAGCTGTCTGTGCGAAAGCGGCTCCTGCGCCCAGCGACAAGGCAAGCGCACAAAGTCCAAGCGAATGAAACACGGTTTTTCTGAACGTCATAGCGGCACACATTCGGGCAAGGTTTCCGAGACAGCGACCATGACCATCAACTGCAGGGTCGCCGGGTAATAGGGCTGATCAGGGGAAAAGGGCGGGATCGCAGCACCCAGCCCGCGCTGGCTGGAACAGATCGTCATTCCGGCCAGCGCCTGATAGCCAAGATCGCCACTGCTCTCCAATACCACACCCGACATCGGCTCGATCACAGTTGGCACACCTATTCCGGGCTGGACAGTGCGCTCATAGACCGCCGCCATACGCCGGACGGCCATATGATCCGGTACACGCGACCAGATCAGAAACAGCGGCACACGCAAAGCTTCATAGCCCGCATTTGCAGACAGGGTTGCAGACCCCGTCACGCCTTGTGCGGTGATATCAACCCAGTCAGGCACAAGCCCTTCACGGGCGATTTCATGCATCAGTAGCTCACCGTGTTGCGCACAGGCCGCCAGCGCCGCAGTGCCTGTAGCTGCAGCTACTTCGCGCATGGCCAGCGGCATGTAATAAGACGGATTGAGCGATATATGCGTGTCATGGCTGAATCCGAATGCAGCGGGCAAAAGCACCTGCTGATCGCTGCTTCCTGGCATTGGCTTGATGCAGGTCGCCGCCAGTGCTTCCGCAATTTCCTGCGCGCGCACGAGATAACCACGATCCTTGAAACGCGCTGCCGCCCGGACAAGCGCCCAAGCATAGAACAGATCACCGTCAGATGCATTGTTACGGTCGGGCACAGGATTTGCCTGCCCTGGCAACCAGCGCCAGGCCAGAAGCGGATCAGGGCGCACGGCGAGATGGCGCTCGGTCCACAGATACATCTGGCGGAAAGCTGCAG
>SKGU01000118.1 GCA_007117255.1 Natronohydrobacter sp.
CCCCCGAAACGCTGACGCGGATCGCGGGCGATCTGACAGTTCTGGTGTCGTGCTGGAACTGAACAGCCTAGTCGCGCGCGAAATGGCGCACGAAATTGGCAAGGATACGGCCTGACAGGGCTGTATCCGCATCCGCACAGCGCGCGATAAGGTTGTCTGCCTCATCGGGGTTGAAATAGCCCTTCTCGCGGTAGACGCGAATGCGCAGCGCGAAGCTGGCCCCATCGGCTTCGGGATGGAATTGCGTTGCATAGATGCGGTCACGGTAGCGCAGCATCTGAATCGGACAGCGCGCCCCTTCCAGCAGATGGGTGGCACCCGCTGGCAGCGCCTCCAGCGCTTCCTTATGACCCACAAGGGCCGTGAAGCTGTCTGGCACCCCCTCCAGCAAGGGATCACCGGCGCTTTCAGGACGGCGAGTGCAGGTGATCGGGCCAACTGCCTCGCCGTACTGGCCCTGCCCCACAGGCGCAGCCAGATGGCGGCCCAGAATGCCAATCCCGTAACAGCATCCCAGAAACGGCACATTCTGCGCGGTGATGGCAGGCATCAGACCAAGAATTTGCGCCTCTATGCGCGCCTCAGTGGGGTGTTTGCTCGCGGGTGGATCACTCACACAGCCCGGACCACCCCCGACGATCACACCAGAAACCCCCGCAAGATCCAGATCAGCGGGCAGATCGGTCTGATCCAGCCGAACACGCTTCACCTCATCCGAGGCCAGACCAGAGCGGCGCAGGATCGCGGCGAATTCTTCATCTGCGGCTTCGGTCTCTGGGCGCAGTTGCAAGATCAGATAGGGTTTCATCGCTGCTCATTCCTCATGGCATGCCTCAGCCCCGCCAGAAACGCGGCAACAACAGCACCAGAACCGCCAGCACTTCCAACCGGCCCAGATACATTCCGAAGATCATCAACCATTTCGCCGCCAAGGGAAACTGATCGACAGCACCTGTCGCCCCGACCTCTGGCCCGAATACTGGGCCAATATTGCAAATCGCAGTCCATGCGGCCGTGATGGCTGTGCGCAGCTCCAGCCCTGTCAGTGACAGAGCCACAGCCAGCGCCAGAAAGATCGCAACAAAGGCTGTGAACATGACAATCACCGATGAAATCACATCCGGTTCCAGGCGCTTGCCGCCCAATCGCAAGGCGACAACCTCATTCGGGCGGCGCAGACGCTGCATCTGCGCGCGGATTGCCTCGAACAGGACCAGATAGCGAAACACTTTGAGCGAACACCCGGTCGAGGCCGTGCAGGCCCCGATGAAGCCCACGATAATCACCACCAGAAGCGGAAAATCGCCCCAGCCCGACACATCTTCGCTGCCATAGCCAGTGCCTGTGAACAGGGTGATGACATTGAACAGGGTCCCGCGCAGAATATCCAGCGGGTGCCCGTCGCTGCTGAACAGGCGGTAAGCGATGATTACCCCTACTGCATAGCCCGACCAGCGCAGGAAGGCGCGCACCTGCACATCGCGCCAAAGCGGCACAGCCGAGCCGCGCACAAGCTGGATGTAGCGAATGAACGGCAGCCCGGCGAGGATCATGTAGAGCGCCGCCACATATTCCAGAGACCCTGTGAACTTGGCAAAGGACTGGTCAGTGGTCGAAAACCCACCTGTCGCAATCGTGGTCAGCGCATGGTTGATCGCGTCAAAGCCGTTCATGCCATAGGCCATGTAGGAAATGATCGCTGCGAGGGTCAGGCCGACATAGACTTGCAGTAACCCCATTGAGATATCATAGACGCGCGGCAGCACCTTGCCCATCGTATCGAAGGCTTCCGCCTGAAAATGCTGCATCCCCCCCACGCGCAGCACCGGCAGGAAGACCAGCGCCACGATGATGATACCAAGCCCCCCCAACCATTGCAGGATAGACCGCCAGACCAGCACCCCGGGCGGCAAGTCATCAAGGCCGACGAAAACAGTCGTACCGGTCGTGGTCATGCCCGACATGGCCTCGAAATAGGCATGTGTCAGGCTTGCATGTGGCGCGCCCAACATGAAAGGGATGGCACCGAATGCAGGCAGGATCGCCCAGACACTGGCCGTCAACAAAAAGGACTGACGCCGCCCCAGCCCATCGGCCAGCGCCAGCCGCGTAGCAACAGCAGCAACCCCGCCAACAAGGCTGACAAGAAAGCTCGCGCGGGCAAAGGCATGCCAGTTCTCATTGCCAGCCTGCCAGTCAACTGCGGCGGGTATCAGCATCAGCACGCCCAGTGTCAGACTGAGCAAGCCAATCAGGTGAAAGACTGGACGCAGATCAAGCATGGATCGCAGCCTTTGCGCGCGACCTGCGCAGTGTCAAGCGTCAAGCCGCAGCAGTTGGCAGTTCTGGGCCAGTTGTTCGACATCGGCACGCTTGCAGAGCGCTGTCCCGTCGCTGGTGACCGTCGCCGCAGCGGCCGCAGTTCCAAGAACGAGCGCCTGAGCGGCTGTATCCCCGCGCGCCAGCGCCAGCGAGAACGCACCGGTAAAGCTATCACCAGCACCGACCTTGCTGCGGACAGGTACCTGCGGCGGTCGACAATGAAAAAGCCCCGCCTGCGAAGCCAGAACATTCCCATCTGCCCCACATGCAATCGCCACCAGATCGGCCACGTTGCGCTTGCGCATGTCCTGCGCAAAACGCGCTGTCTCTTGGGGGTTCGCCAGACTGCACCCAGCCTGCAATTCGGCCTCTGCCTGGTCAAGACGCAGCACAAAGGCCGGCAGATCAGGCCGCGCGACAAGACGTTGCAGCGGCGCGCCAGATGTATCAACGATCAAACGCCCCTCACCCAGCCTGCGGGCAAGATCCTGAGGGAAGCTGTCAGAGACCCCGTTGGGCTGACTGCCCGACAACACGACAATCCCCCGCGCCTGCGCGACAATGTCATCCAGCGCGCGCGCCCCTAACGCTGCAGGCCAGTCATCGCCGGGCATCTGCAATCGGAATTGCTGGGCCGTTTCATCTGTGATCGCCCAGCTTTGCCGCGTTTCGCCCGGCGCATCAAAGACATGGGTGGCCACACCCTGTGCGCGCAACAGTGCAAGATGCTGAGCGCCAACGGCGCCGCCAAGCGCAAGCCACGCGCAGACCGACCCGCCCAACTCGTGTATCACCCGCGCCACATTGACACCGCCGCCCCCCGCTTCACGCATCGGCGCATGCAGTCGCAACTTTGGGCCAGCCACCAATTTCGCGATACGCGCTGAAACATCCAGTGCGGGATTCAAGGTCACAGTCAGAATGGGATCGTTCATATGCGCAGATTAGCCCGGATGCCTTTCGCATGGAAGGCACATACCACCCGACACAGCACCACAGCGCAAGTAGGGTGCGTGCTCAGCACGCACCTTACCCCTTGTCAGCCAACGTGAAACAATGTCGCAAACAGGCGCGGGTCAAGACTCGCGGCCTCAAAACTTGGTCCGCGTGTCAAGACACTGACCGCGTCATGGCTGTGCAGGCTTTCCTGATGGCTGGCAACAACACGGAAATCGCCGATCCGCGCATCGCGTTCCATTTGCTCGCAAAAACTACGCGCTGCATCTTCGACGAAGATCGGATTGGCCGCATTCAGTTCAGCAAATGCCTGTTCATCCTCGCGCTTGACCATCACTTGCGTCTCTGTGGGCACTGCTGCGCGGCACAGATCGATCAGATCCTCGAACCACAGCTTGCGTCCTTCCAGCACTTCAACCGAAATACGCGCGACCGAGCGCTGCGAATGAGGTGTTGCGAGTTGCCCGCGCGTCGCGCGCGCATGTTCGCTCAGTTCCAGCGAACATGGGCAGGTCGAAGAGTAGACATAATCAAGATGCATGAACATCTGCCGCACCCCAGCCTGATCGACAAGCTCCAGCGCGATATCGTAATACTGATAGCCCGATAGCCCCGAACGCAGCGATTGCACTTTCATCGGAAAGCTGAAACGCATCATGATGCGCGCATCAAAACTCTCCAGATCGGTCTTGTAATCATCCAGCGCAGCGCGGATCACATCTGCACTGAATGTACGCTCTGCATGCCCATAAAAACTGCGCATGATCCGGCTCATGTTGATGCCTTTTTTCTCGGCTTCCAGACTGACCGTGCCAGTGACCGAGGTTTCCAGTGTCAGATCGCCATTGTCGCGCGTGTGATACCGGATCGGCAGGCGGAAGTTGGAAATGCCGACATGCTGAATTTGCGCCTTTGCGCCCACGATCAGGCTGGCAGGCCCGTTCTGCAGGTCCGGCAAACCCGCCTTGTAGGCGCTGTCTACCTCGAATGCCGATGGATAATTGCGATTCAGCACCGGATAGGCCGCAGCGGGCAGCAAGCTTGTCACCGAGTTTTCCACCTCGGCGCGCTCTGCATCCGGCGCAGCATCCGCGTAACGGCGCAACAGATCAAGCGCGGCCTCTGCCTCTTCGCGGGACGGGGACTGGCTGAGATCGGGCACATGCAAATTCATCGTGGGATTTCCTTCCTGTCTGCCGCTTTACAAATAGGCAGTGGTTTTTGCTTTTCCACAACTATACGCGACGCGCCCGCATTCAGATCATATCAAGCGCAATCCGGAAGTCATCAATCAAATCCGCCACATCTTCCAGCCCGACCGACAGCCGGATCAGCCCTGGCGTGATACCGAGCGCGGCTTTCTGATCATCCGGCAAGCGCTGATGGGTTGTTGTGGCGGGGTGTGTGACGATGCTGCGGGCGTCGCCAAGGTTGTTCGATATTACAGCCACTTGCAGCGCATTCAGAACCCTGAACGCAGCCTCTTTGCCTGCGGCCACATCCAGTGCCATGACGGTGCCGAATCCACCCATCTGCGCCTTTGCAATCGCATGTTGCGGATGGTCCGGCAGGCCCGGATATATCACACGCGCCAGCCGCGGATCATCCTTCAGCGCTTCGGCGAGCGCCTGTGCAGATGCGGCCTGTGCGCGCACCCGCAGATCCATCGTTGTCAGCCCATTAAGCATGATCCAGGCGTTGAAAGGCGACAATGCGCCGCCGGTATGCTTCAGATAAGGCTCGACGGTCTTGCGGATGAAGTCCTGCGTGCCACAGATCACACCTCCGAGCGCCCGCCCCTGCCCGTCGATATGCTTGGTGGCCGAATAGATGATCACATCCGCCCCAAGCTCTACAGCGCGGCTGAAAACAGGGGTCGCAAAGACATTGTCCACAACGACCAGCGCCCCCACAGCATGCGCAATATCCGCCACTGCTTTCAGGTCAATGACTTCCAGTGTCGGGTTGGAAACAGTTTCAAGAAACACCGCGCGCGTCTCCGGGCGCACAGCCGCCGCCCATTGCGCCAGATCCGTGCCATCGACAAAAGTGACCTCGACCCCGTAGCGGGTCAGGATCTCTTCCAGAACATAAAGACACGAGCCGAACAGCGCCCGCGACGAGACGACATGATCGCCCGCGCGCAGCATCGCCGTCAACGCACCCGATACCGCCGCCATGCCGGACGCTGTGGCAAAGGCATCCTCTGTGCCCTCCAAAGCCGCGATCCGGTCTTCAAATGCCGCAACTGTGGGATTTCCATAGCGCGCATAGATGAACTCATCCGGGCCCGTTTTGAGGAACCGCGCTTCGGCAGCTTCTGCGGATGGATAGACAAACCCTTGTGTGAGGTAGATCGCCTCGGCCACTTCGCCATATTGGCTGCGCCGCGCGCCATGATGCACCATTCTTGTGCGCTTGCCTAAATCCTGCGTCATCCTGCCCGATCCTTTCGGCCAAAAAAAGCCCCCGTACCCAAAGGCCGGGGGCTACGCCCTGACCTCTTTAGCGGAATATTTAACGTGGCCCGCAATCCGGAAAACAAAGCGCCACGGGCCAAAGGCCACAGCCCTGCGCTAGGCGCTTTTCACGGTGGGGTCAAGTCGCATCATTGGCCTGCATAACGCCAAATGCCGATGCGTCAGCATCGGCAAGCGCCCGCGAGGCGTGCGGGG
>SKGU01000262.1 GCA_007117255.1 Natronohydrobacter sp.
AACACAGGTCAAATCGCACCTGACGTCGCTGGCGACGCGTCGATCGTTTCACGCGTTTGCCAGTATTGGACAGAACTTCGCCGCGATGGTGCAACCCCCAAGCGTCGGGATGTAGACTCGCGCGCCTTGAGCGATCTGCTGCCGCATGTCTTTCTGGCGGAACTTGTCACCCCGCGCGTGGCGCGCTTGCGGATTTGCGGCCACCGGATCGAGGATATTCTGGGCATGGATATGCGTGGCATGCCGCTAAGCGTGCTGTTTCAGGGCACTGCCCGCAATGATATCGCAGAGGCGCTGGAACAGGTTCAGATGGGCGCGCGCGTGATCCTGTCGGTAGAAAGCCAGACCGGCTTTGGCCAGCCAAAGATCACCGCAACTGTCGCTTTGATGCCCTTGGCAGATGAAGTCGGACGAATCACCCGAATCATGGGTGTGATCGAACGGCAGGGCGAGATTGGGCGCGCACCACGCAGGTTCGCGCTTGCCAAACCTGTAGCTGACGCGCAGCCCACGACACCCGCCCCCCGCAAACGCCCGGCCCTGCGCGTGATCGACGGGGGTCGCGCCTGAGCAAGCTGCTGCTTGCACGCATTTCGTGGTTTTCCCGCGCTCATCCCCAAGGTAAAAGGCGCCAATTCCAGCAAGAGAGGCCGCGCCATGATCCTTTACCCAGCCATCGACCTGAAGGACGGCCAATGCGTACGGCTTTACAAGGGCGAGATGGCTCAGGCCACGGTCTTCAACGACAGCCCCGCTGATCAGGCCCGCGCCTTTGCCGATCAGGGCGCGGAATGGTTGCATCTGGTTGATCTGAACGGCGCTTTTGCCGGCACGCCCATCAATGCCAGCGCAGTCGAAGCAATTCTGGCCGCTATGTCGATCCCCTGTCAGCTTGGTGGCGGTATCCGCGACATGGCGACGATCGAAGGCTGGCTTTCGCGCGGTCTGGCGCGCGTGATCCTTGGCACTGTGGCGGTCGAAAACCCTGATCTTGTGCGCGAAGCCGCCCGCGCCTTCCCCGGTCAGGTGGCCGTGGGGATTGATGCGCGCGAAGGCCGGGTTGCAACCAAGGGCTGGGCTGAAGAAACCGATGTTCTGGTCACTGACCTTGCGCGCCAGTTCGAGGATGCTGGCGTCGCGGCCATCATCTACACCGATATCAACCGCGACGGCGCCATGCAGGGGCCGAATGTCGAGGCCACAGCCGCGCTGGCGCGGGCCGTGTCGATCCCGGTCATTGCATCAGGTGGCGTGTCCCGCCTTGATGACCTGATCGCGCTGCGCGATTGCGGTGCGAAACTTGATGGCGCGATTTCAGGTCGCGCGCTTTACGACGGAAAGCTTGATCTGGCAGAAGCGATTTCCGTGCTGAAAGCCGGGTAAGCTCTACCTGTCACATCCCTCTCAGGTCTGAATTATCCGCAGGGCCTCGGTCCGTGCGCCTTTGGTCAATGCCGCTCCGGGGCCCTCGACAAAGGATACCACGCGCGCCGGATCTCGTTTTGACAATTCCCGCAGCCACCACGCTACCGCCTTTTGCATGAAGGGGTTGCGGTCCGAGACATAGCCCCCCGCCCAGCCCAGCACACGTTCCCGCACGGCCAGATCATCGGCTTTCGGGTGGGTCAACCGCGCCCAGGGCAGCGTCATCACCAGCGCCGCGCGGCGCGTCCACATGTTTTCGCTTGTGATCCAGCCCTCGACCTCATCCAACCGCGCCGGATCGGCCTGTAACCGCTTCGCCCCTGCGATGCTCGCATGATCGGCAAGCGCCCAACTGTCGAAGCTTTGTGCCCAGGTTGCAATGATCCGCCATACGAGTTCGTCCTCTGGCCGGATCCGCGCTTGCGTCAGCAGTTTGGCCCCAAAGACGCAGGCTTCATGCACATCACTCGCCCACATATCTTCTGCGAGCGCGCAGCGTGCGTCCAAAGTCAGATTGTGACGTGAATCGCGCGCCATTTCATCCAGAACGGCCGCCGGAACGCCCAGACATTCGCGCGCAGTCTTGTGATAGGCCACCATCTCGGCGGCCTTGGTCACATCACCACGCGCGCGCAGATCGTCCAGAATCTGCGCCGCGCTCGTCATTCCACCATCCTTGTCATTCCACTGTCACCGATTTTGCCAGATTGCGCGGCTGGTCCACATCGGTACCGCGATGCAGCGCCGCATGATAGGCGATCAGTTGGGCTGGCACCGCATAGACAATTGGCGCGATCAGATCGGGAACTGTGGGCATCTGCAAGCGATGCGGAACATCTCCCGCCTCTGCAAGGCCCTTGGCGTCCGAGACCAGAAACACTTTGCCCTGTCGCGCCATGACTTCCTGCATGTTCGAGATGGTTTTTTCAAAAAGCGCATCAAAAGGCGCAAAAATGAAAACCGGCAAATCCTGCTCGATCAGCGCGATGGGGCCGTGCTTGAGCTCGCCCGCCGCATAAGCTTCGGCGTGTATATAGCTGATTTCCTTCAGTTTAAGCGCACCTTCCATAGCAAGTGGATACATGGTGCCCCGTCCAAGGAACAACACGTCGCGCGCCTGCGCCAACGATTCGGTCATCCGCCGGATCTCTTCCTCCCGATCCAGAGCCTGCGCCACATAACCAGGAACGCTGCGCAAATCATTGATAAGTCTATTGAATTCTTCGTCCGACAAATGCCCGCGATCGTGCCCGGCGCGCAGCGCGAGCAGCGCGAGCACCTGCAAACTGGCCGTGAATGCCTTGGTTGAGGCCACGCCGATTTCCGGTCCGGCATGGATCGGTAAAGCCACCGTACTCTCGCGCGCAATCGAAGAAGTCGGCACATTCACCACGGATACCACCTGACCCACATGGGGTTTCGCATGACGCAACGCGGCCAATGTATCGGCAGTTTCGCCCGACTGGCTGACGAAAATCGCCATATTCTGCGGCCCCAGCACCGGTTCGCGGTAGCGAAATTCGGATGCGATATCCAGTTCAACCGGCAGGCCCGCGAGTTTCTCGAACCAGTATTTCGCGACCTGACAGGCATAAAATCCGGTCCCGCAGGCGACCAGAATCAGCCGATCAATGCCTTTGAAATCAAGGGCTTCCGGCAGGTCGATCCCGGAATGATCCAGCCCGGAATAATACCCCATCGCGGCTTTCAGCACGGCGGGCTGTTCAGCCATTTCCTTGGCCATGAAATGCTTGTGACCAGACTTGTCAACGCGAGCAGATTCTACGTTGATGCGCGTAACTGCGCGCGAAGTTTGCTGCCCTTCGGCATCAAACACCTGCGCACCAGCGCGAGTCAGAATCGCCCAATCACCTTCTTCCAGATAGGTGATACGGTCCGTCAGCTCTGCTAGCGCAATCGCATCCGACCCCAGATACATCTCGCCATCGCCATGCCCGATGCACAAGGGCGATCCGCGACGGGCACAGATAATCATATCCTGCTCACCCTCGAACAGAAAGGCCAGCGCAAAAGCCCCATCCAGCCGTGCCAGCGTAGCGCGGGCGGCTTGAACAGGTGCCATTCCCTGATCCAGATACTGGCTGGTCAACTGCACGATGGTTTCAGTGTCAGTTTCGCTGTCGAATTGCGCCCCGTCAGCGGTCAGTTCTTCACGCAACGCGCGGAAGTTTTCGATGATCCCGTTATGCACCACCGCGACCCGGCCAGCCCTGTGCGGATGTGCATTGGCCACAGTCGGACCACCATGCGTGGCCCAGCGCGTATGGCCGATGCCGGAACGCCCCGGTAGGGGTTCATGCACAAGGAGGTCCGAAAGGTTGATCAGCTTGCCCACGGCGCGGCGCCGGTCCAGGACGCCATCATTCACAGTGGCAATACCTGCACTGTCATAACCGCGATACTCCAACCGCCTCAGCGCGTCGAGGATCATGGGCGACACTTCGTGATTGCCAAGAATGCCGACAATTCCGCACATGATTTATCCTTTCACCTTTGCAGCCTTGGCCGCGCGCAAGCGTTCCATAAGGCGTTTGCCCAAGCCGGGTTTGTTTTGCTGTTGCGCGCGCCCCAGTGCCAGCGCGCCATCGGGCACATCAGATGTGATCACCGACCCTGAACCGGTGAGCGCATACGCGCCAACGGTCACAGGCGCGACCAACATGGTCGAGGAGCCAATAAACGCCCCCTCTCCGATTTCAGTATGGTGTTTGAACACGCCGTCATAATTGCAGGTCACAGTCCCGGCCCCCAGATTGGCCCGCGCACCCACATGCGCGTCGCCCACATAGGAGAGATGATTAACCTTTGCGCCATCGTCCAGCACGGCGTTCTTGATTTCCACAAAATTCCCGACGCGCACGTCTTCGCCCAGTTCTGCGCCGGGGCGCAAGCGAGCATAGGGGCCAACGACAGCACCGCGACTGACGTGGCATCCCTCCAGATGGCTGAAAGCCCGGATTTGAGCGCCGCTTTCGACGGTCACACCGGGACCAAACACCACGAACTGATCAATCACGCTGTCACGCCCGATATAGGTGTCCTGCGCAAAAAAGACGGTTTCAGGCGCGCTGAGTGTCACACCGTTGTCCAGCGCCTCGGCTCGCATACGGGTCTGAAAGCGCGTCTCGGCCTGCGCCAGTTCCGCGCGGGTGTTGATGCCCAGCGTCTCGGCCTCGTCACAGCGCACGACGCCCGCGCTCAGGCCACGCGCCCGCCCCAGAGCAACAATATCAGTCAGGTAGTATTCGCCAGAAGCATTCTCATTGCCGACCGCGGCGATCAACTCAAACAGCGCCGCACGATCGGCGCAGATCACGCCACTATTGCACAGCGTGATTGCGCGCTCTGCTTCAGTTGCGTCTTTGAATTCGACAATGCGATCAAGCGCATCGCCTTGCACCACCAACCGACCGTACCGCCCCGGATCGGCTGCGTCGAAGCCCAGCACGACAATATCGTGTTGCATGCGTGCAGCCAGCATCGCCTCCAGCGTCTCAGGCCGGATGAACGGCGTGTCCCCGTAAAGCACCACCACATCACCCGCGACCCCATCCAGCGCGGCGCGCGTCTGGTCAACCGCATGAGCGGTGCCAAGTTGCTGATCCTGTGTGACGATCTCGATCGTATCATCCTCGGCTCGGATCACCTGCGCGACGGCTTCGCCACCATGACCAACGACCACAACGATCCTTGCAGGCTCCAGAACGCGCCCCGCACGCAGCGCATGTAGAACAAGCGGTACAGCACCCAAAGGATGCAGCACTTTCGGAAGATCAGATTGCATGCGGCTGCCCTGCCCGGCCGCCAGAATAACCAATGAAACGGACATAACTGCCCCTTTGCCTATTTGAATTTGCCTCAAGCTGTCCTCGCGCAGATACTAGGGTTCTTGCAAGAGGCGCAAGGCTCACGATTGGTGTCATTGTGTAACACCGGCAGCAAGGCGCCGTTTCTTGACCGAGATCAACGCAAGCCCCGCGCACTTATGGCAATTTATCAGTGCGCAACAGGAAAGGATTGCATCATGTATGCCCGAATTATAGTCGCTGTCGATATTGCGGAACGCGCACAGGCGCACGCATTGCTTGAGAACGCAAAAACCCTGCTTGATGCTGGAGGCGAGATCAGGCTGGTGCATGTTCTGGAAGACGTGCCGGGATATCTGCTTGCCAATCTGCCCCCTGACCTGACAGAGCGCCGCCGCGCCGAAGCCATGGTCGAGTTGCGCGCCATGATCGACCCTTCGCAGGACATTCGCATCACCCCTGACCTGCGCCATGGTGCAGCGTCCGGGCAGATCATTCAGGCCGCCGAAGACAGCGGCGCGGATCTGATCATGATCGCCAGCCACAAGCCGGGCTTTCGTGATTATTTAATTGGCTCGACAGCCGGTCGCGTGATACGTCATGCAGGTTGCTCGGTCCTTGTCAAACGCTGAAAACCAACAACAAAAGGAAATCCCATGTATTCATCCATCGTCATCG
>SKGU01000054.1 GCA_007117255.1 Natronohydrobacter sp.
GCGCAAGCGGATGGCTGGACGCTTCGGCCAGACCCAGTGCAATGCGCAAATCTGCGGGCGAATGCGCATCGAGGTTGGTCGGAACCGGCGTGCCCATGGTCAGCGTGCCGGTCTTGTCAAAGACGACCGTATCGACCTCGGCCAGACGCTCCAGCGCGGTGCCATCCTTGATCAGCAGTCCTTTGCGAAACAGTTTGCCACTGGCCGCCGTCACCACAGCAGGCACCGCAAGGCCCAGCGCACAGGGGCAGGTGATGATCAGCGCAGCTACCGCCACATTCAGCGACACGCGCAAATCCCCGCCCGTCAGCCACATCCAGACAATGAAAGCCCCCAGCGACAGGATCGGAATGGTCGGCGCATAGGCCGCGGCAGCCTTCTGGGCAATCGTGGTGTAGCGCATCCGCGCCGATTCCGCATGTGCGACCAGATCGGCCATGCGGTGCAGTGAACTGTCCTTGCCTGCGGCTGTCACACGAAGCTGAAGCGGGCCAGTCAGGTTCACTTCGCCCGCACTGACGACCGTGCCGGTTTCAGCGGGCACGGGCAGGGTCTCGCCTGTCAGCAGCGCACGGTCCAGCTCAGACCGCCCCGACGTGACCACGCCATCGACCGGCACACGCCCACCGGGGCGCACCAGCACGATATCACCCACAGCCAGATCATCGACCGACACGGCAGTTTCGACCCCATCCACCAGCCGGATCGCGCGCGGCACTTCCAGCGCGGCCAGTTCCTGCGCAGCGGAACGCGCTACCGCGCGGGCGCGAAAATCCAGATATCGCCCGACGAGCAGAAAGAAGATCAGCATCACGACGGCTTCGAAATAGGCGTGTTCGCCCGATTGAAACGTCTCAAATATGGAAATGAACACTGTCAGGATCAGCGCGAAAGAGATCGGCAGATCCATGTCCATGCGCCCCGCGCGCAGCGCTTTCCAAGCATTGTGAAAGAAGGGCTGGCCCGCAAAAGCCACAGTGGGAATTGCGATCAACGCAGAAATCAGATGGAACATGTCCCGCGTCGGCCCGTCAGCCCCGGACCACACGGCCACCGACAGCAGCATGATGTTCATCATCGCAAAGCCGGAAACGCCCACCCGCATCAGCAGCGCACGCCCCTGCGCTTCAGTGTCGGTCATCGACAATGCGCCGCTGTCGAGCTCATGCGCCTCATAGCCCAGACGGTCCAGTCGCGCGATTACATCGCTGGCCTCGATCCCCGGTTTGGCATCGACACTCAAACGCTTCAAGGTCAGGTTCAGACGCGAGGACTTGACCCCCTCCATCTTCGCCAGATCGCGCTCGATTGTCGAAATACACCCGGCACAATGCACGGCAGGCACTGACACCAATATGCGCGCATCGGCGCGCGGCGCGCGCCCGGCCAACGCTTCAGCAGCGGGCGCTGCATCACAGGCCGGGCAGGCCGAAGGACGGATGGTCACAGTGCTCATGGCATCCCTGATCAGCGAACGTGCAGCACAACCCGCTGGCGGAACTCGGTGCCGTCAGCGGCCACAGCATGCAGGCGGATATTCCAGTTGCCCGTTCCCAATTCCAGCGGCGCGCGGTAAGCGCCATCGACAAAGCGGAAATCCGGCACCTGATCATCACGGACATGGGTCGCTGCCCCCAGAACCGCGTCCAGATGCGCGACACGCACCGGGCCATCGGCATCGGTAATCGCCAGCTTAAGCATGCCATCTTCATGGCTGGCCTTCACATCCCACCCCAAGGCTAGCTGTTCCGCCAGTTCCTGATTGAAATTCTGACTGGCGACAAAGGAGTTGTCCACTTCCAGCCCCGGAAAGGTGCTGACCGCACTGAATGCCAGTGTCAGATTGGCCGCCAGAATGACGCCAAACGATGACACTGCGATGATGAGAACCTTTCGGCCTGTCATCCTGAATTTCCCACCTGAGTCTTGTGTCATTGTGTTCTCCCGTTAAAGACGGTGTCAGAATAAACCCGGTCGTTCGTGCCCGGAATGGTCGCCCAGATCCGCACCGGACTGCGCTCTGCACGGTTCGAAGGTGTGCCCGGCGCCGCAGTCAGGTAGACTCGTAACAGTGCTTGCTCATCAGGGGCAACAGTCACGAGCGTGCCCGGCTCCCCTTCGATCGACAGCTCCAAATCGGGATTCTCCGTAATCGACAGCGCGAAATCCCGTGGCTCATGATACATGTTGCGCAGGCGAATGTCGTAGACATTGCGCACAGTCCCATCTGACAAGACCACATGCGTCGGGTTGCGCACAGGCGCAACGCTCATATCCATGTCAGAACGGATGAACAGCGCCACAACAAGCCCGATCCCCACCAGACCCCAGATCGCCGTGTAAAGAATCGTACGCGGGCGCAGAATATGCTTCCAAACCGATTTCTGCGGCTTGCCGGACAATTCCGCTTCCTGATCCGACAGCGCCATATAGGCTACCAGCCCGCGCGGCTTGCCAATGCGGTCCATGACTTCATCACAGGCATCGATACACAGCCCACAGGTGATGCATTCCATTTGCTGACCGTTGCGAATGTCGATCCCCATCGGACATACATTGACGCAAGCCATACAGTCGATGCAATCACCCTGATTGGGGTCCATCTCGCCTTTTTTCAGCTTGCCGCGCGGCTCGCCCCGCCAATGGCGGTAATCAATGGTGATTGTGTCTTCATCCATCATCGCGGCCTGAATGCGCGGCCATGGGCAGGCATAGATGCAGACCTGTTCGCGGAAGAAACCGCCAAACAGGAACGTGGTCATCGTCAGCACCAGAACTGTCAGATAGGCAATCGGATGTGCCTGACCAGTGAAGAGATCACGCAGCAATGTCGGGGCATCTGCGAAATAGAATACCCAAGCCCCGCCGGTTGCCATGCCGATCAGGAACCACACGGTCCATTTCAAGCCATATTTGCGGATCTTCTCGGCATCCCATTTCTTGCGATGCAGACGCAGGCGCGCGTTGCGGTCGCCTTCAATCCAGCGTTCCACCTGAATGAACAGGTCGGTCCAGACCGTTTGCGGGCAGGCATAACCACACCAGACCCGCCCCAGGGCAGAGGTAAACAGAAACAGCCCGATCCCGGCCATGATCAGCAAGCCCGCCACGAAGTAGAATTCATGCGGCCAGATCTCGATCATGAAGAAGAAGAACCTGCGATTGCCAAGGTCCAGCAGCACGGCCTGATTTGGCATCTCTGGCCCACGATCCCAGCGAATCCAGGGAATCACATAGTAGATCCCCAGCATCAGCGCCAAGAGCCACCATTTCATCGTGCGGAAACTGCCCTTCACACGCCGCGGAAAAATCGGCTCGCGCTTGGCATAAAGGCTTGGCGGGGTTTGGTCTTGAGCACTCACCAGGGCTACTCCTGAAAATCCGGTCTTCTGCTCAATCGCATGCGGGCCACGCCACAACATTGACCTGCATCAAAACCGGTGTCGCAAATACACCTTTGGACAAGTTGCCGCAGTATTCGGGAATAAGGTAACACCGGTCTCCGACAACACGCGCGAACAGGAAACGAAGACCGGTGTTGCTTGACTGAGCAAGCTGCACTGACCTTACGCATCTGCAAGATATCACGCCTTGACCCAGATCAAACCCCAAGCGCTGCGACATTCAGTCCCGGCGCGGCGGCAGCTTCTGCTTTCAGCCAGCGACAAAACGCCCGAAGTGGCGGGCGCTGCACACCCGGACGCGTGACCAGATAGTAAGCCCGCTCTGTTTCGTCCCGCAAGACAACGCGCAAACGTCCGCTGGCGATATCCCCCGCAACCAGCACTTCCGTCACAACCGCCAACCCATGTCCTGCACGCGCCGCTTCCAGCATCAGGTTTCCGGGCAGGTGAATCACCCCGCCGCTGAGCGCTTTTGCGACACCCTGCCGCGACAGAAACAGCGAGGCCTCGTTCTGTTCCAGCTCACTCAGCCAGGGCAGACCCGTCAGCGCTTCGGTGCCCCCGTCAAGCGGCCCATCCAGCAGTTCCGGCGCAGCTACAACGACCAGAGGCGCAGGCATCAGCGCACGGGCCTCCAGTCCTGGCCAATCGCCAGTCCCGTGACGGATTGCAGCGTCATACCCCCCCGGTTCCAGCGGGCGCAGCGCAGGTGATGGATCAAGGACCAGATCGACACCGGGATGCGCCAAACGAAACGACCCCAGACGCGGCACCAGCCATGTGCTTGCGAACATGGCCGTCGTGGTCAGCTTCAACGGACGCTGTCGCTGCGCTTCGGTCAATTCGGACACGCTGCGCAATATCTCGCCAAACCCCAAGCGCAACCCGTCTGCCAGCTGGCGGCCATCCTCTGTCATCTCGATACGCCGCCCGGCCCGGATGACAAGAGGCAAATCAAGCGCCTTTTCCAAGGCCCGGATTTGCTGGCTGATTGCGGCATGGGTCACGCCCAAACGCGCCGCCGCTGCAACGACAGAACCCGCTTCAGCCAGTGCGCTGAATGCGCGCAACGCCGAAAGTGGCGGCATATCACGCCAGTCAATCATGTAAGTTTTTCTATCATTAGAAATGAATTCCAGAGTCGCATTACCCCGATAAAAGATACAAATAATAGCCCATAAGAATCAACCCTGGAGGCAAATATGTTAGAAATACATGCCAGAATGCTCTTCCTTGCGGCCCGCGTCCGAGCGCTTTCGGATGCCGGAAATTCAATGGATCGAATCCGCAAAACTCCGTTCTCCGGCAATGCAGCGAATGAACGGGTGCGACTGGTGGCCCCTCGCGATCGGATTGGTTCTCTGCGTTAAAGCAGAAAAAACCCGGCCCAAAACTGGACCGGGTTTCAAACTTACATCAGCAACGGGTCGATTACTGACCGCCCCCAAGCTGGTGAACATAGGCGGCAACTGCCCGGATTTCTGCTTCACGCAGTCGGGTTTCAAACCCTGGCATCACCCCAAAACGCGAATAGTAGATCGACTCACGGATACGCTCTGGCGAGCCACCATAGAGCCAGACCTGATTGTTCAGCGCCGGTGCCCCAACGAAATAGTCGCCCTCACCTGCATCACCGTGGCAGGACGCACAATTCAGCTCATAAAGCTCTGCGCCACCAGCCGCCAGGCTCGCATCATGATCCGAGTCTGAAAGCGACAGGACATAGTTCACGACCTGATCAATCTCTTCGCTGTCAAGTAGCCCGTCCTGCCCGAAGGCTGGCATTGCCGAATACCGTGCATCGGGGTAGTCCTCGTTGCGGATACCCCATGTCACAGTCGTCAGGATGTCCTCCATCGTGCCACCCCAGAGCCAGTCATCGTTCAGCAGATTCGGAAAGCCGCTTGCCTGCACGCCCGCGCCGCCAGAGCCGTGACATTGCGAACATTGCGCCCGAAACACCGAACCACCTGCATTAATCGCAAAGCGATGCAACTCATCGTCTTCGCGAATGTCTTCCAGATCAGTCTCAACGAGTTGCACGAAGAGCTGCTCGTTGCGGGCCTCGAATTCAGCGATCTCGGTGGCCACATTTGCGCGCGACGAATAGCCCAACATGCCCGATGTCGCCTGCTGAATCCCCGGCCATGCGGGATAGGCGATCCAGTAACCCACTGACCAGATCACGGTCAGAATAAAGATCCAGACCCACCAGCGCGGCATCGGGTTGTCATATTCCTCGATCCCGTCCCAGCTATGGCCCGTGGTTGGCGGGTCTTGCTTGAGCTTGGCCGCTGGGTCCGGGTATTGCCGCGAAGCGGGCGTGACCTTGTTTTCAGAATTGTCAGCCATCAGCGGGCCTCTTTCGGTTCACTATGACGCCCGTTCTGGTGGGCATGATCGCCCCCTTCAGGCTTGTCATCATTACGGAAAATGGAATTGGCGGTCTCATCGTGAACCTTGCTCGCACCGGGGCGCAGGATGTAGACGAACACCCCGATGAAGAACAGGA
>SKGU01000020.1 GCA_007117255.1 Natronohydrobacter sp.
GAAGTCAAGGAAGTGCAATCCGGTCAGGAATGCGGCATGGCCTTCGAGAATTACGAGGACATCCGCCCGAAAGACGTGATCGAGATTTTCGAACGCGAAGAGTTCGAGCGCAAACTGAGCTAATTTTGACAAGAAACTATGCGAAAGGGGGCCGTATGGCCCCCTTTTTCCATGCCTCGATCAGACATGCTTCAGGCTGTCTGACGATATGGTCGCGCGCTCTGGTCTTTGGGTGGGACAGTCGACTTCTGCTGCCCGGCACATTAGACTTCTGCTCATAGCGGGTGGCGGATCACCCATGGCAATGTGAGAGAAGGGAGGCGGCGCGATGTCGCAAGCAACGCGGCTACGCGACATTCTCATTCTGATGCGGCAGGATGGGCGGGTCTCTGTCGAAGGGCTAGCCGCACGCTTCGGTGTGACCTTGCAAACAATCCGCCGCGACCTGACTGATCTGGCCGAGCAAGGCAAAGTGCAACGGGTGCATGGTGGCGCGATCCTGCCTTCTGCTGTCGCAAATATCGGCTACGAGGATCGCCGCGATCTGAACGAGAAGGCCAAAGCTGCGATTGCCCAGCGCTGTGTTCAGGATATTCCCAACGGATGCTCGCTGTTTCTCAATATCGGCACGACGACAGAGGCCGTTGCGCGATCACTTTTGGGGCACAGAGATATCATGGTGCTAACCAACAATCTGAATGTGGCCAATATTCTGGTCGATAATCCCAATTGCGAAATCATCGTCGTCGGTGGGTTGCTGCGCCGGGCCGATGGCGGGCTTGTCGGCACTGTTGCAACGCAGGCGATTCAGCAGTTCAAGTTCGACCTAGCTGTGATCAGTTGCTCTGCACTGGATGAAGATGGCGACATGCTTGATTACGACATTCAGGAAGTTGGGGTCAGTCAGACCATCCTACGGCAAGCGAGACGCAGCTATCTGGTCGCTGATCACTCGAAATTCAGCCGCCGGGCACCTGCGCGGATCGGATCGCTGGCGCAGGTGGACGGTTTTTATACTGATGGCCCTGTTCCAACCACGCTGGCAAGTGCGTGCAAAAGCTGGGGCACAGAAGTCACGATTGCACTGGGGGGGCACAAAAATGAGCACGAGGCATCCTCCCATGATCCAGCACTCCACAGTGTAGCAACTAAATGAGGCTGGCTTAGCTGCGCTGATGTTTCTTGCCCGGCCCCTTGACGTGGCCTTGTCCGACAGCCATACCGCGCCCGCAACCCGGAGTGCCTGAATGACATCCCCCTTTCCGCCAAGCGAAGGCCGCAATTTCTATGGCCGGATCAAAGGCAAGACCCTTCGCCCGACCCAGAAAACCCGTCTGCGCGAGGATCTGGCAGCGCTGCGTTTGCGCAATGTCAGCGAAGATGAAAACCCTGATCGCAAGCAGGTCGATCCCGCATCGTTTTTCGGTGATAATCACCCGCTCTGGCTGGAAGTGGGCTTTGGTGGCGGCGAGCATCTGGTGCATCAATGCGGTCTGAACCCGGATGTGGGCTTTATCGGCTGTGAACCTTTCATCAACGGCGTAGCCATGCTTTTGGGAAAGATTCACAAGGCGGGGGTGCAAAACCTGCGCATTCACCCGTGGGATGTGCGCGAGCTTTTTGACGTACTGCCCGACCAATGCCTTGAACGGGCCTTTCTGCTCTATCCTGATCCATGGCCCAAGGCACGCCATCACCGCCGCCGGTTTGTGACCCCGGACCATCTGGACCCGCTGGCGCGGGTGCTGAAACCGGGCGCGATCTTTCGTGTGGCGACCGACATTCCCGACTATGTGCGCCAGACGATGGAAGAGGTCCCGCCCGCAGGCTTTGACTGCCTCACACCTGATCCCGCAGATTGGGAAACCCCGTGGCAGGACTGGCTGTCCACACGGTATGAACAAAAAGCGCTGCGTGAGGGGCGCAAGCCACATTACCTGACATTCCGACGCAATGAGGTTCCGGCGCGGTAACTTCAGCGCAATCTGGTATTGCCCGAATCAGATAAGAACAAATATAGAACATTTGATCTTGTCTGATAGGGAATCCTATGTTCGACACCACCCAAGGGGGGTATGCGGAACTCTGCGTGACATCGAATTTCACGTTCCTGCACGGGGCTTCGCATCCTGAGGAACTGGTGACACGCGCAGCGGAACTTGGGCTGCGCGCCATTGCG
The DNA here is from genome assembly GCA_007117255.1 of Natronohydrobacter sp. GTDB lineage: Bacteria > Pseudomonadota > Alphaproteobacteria > Rhodobacterales > Rhodobacteraceae > Roseinatronobacter. The sequence continues at coordinate 2,180 of SKGU01000020.1, forward strand.
ATCACTGATCGCAACTCACTGGCGGGCGTGGTGCGGGCGCATGTGGCGTTGCGCGAACTGACACGCGCACAGGCCGAGGCCGTCACGATCCGCTCACACCGCCAGACCGACACGTCCAGCCGTCAGACGGACCAAGGCGCGGGTCTGGCTGTGCCGGATGGCCCCCTGCCCCGGCTGGTCATTGGCGCGCGGCTGGTGCTGCGTGACAGTGCGGTAGAGTGGCTGGCCTTGCCTGTTAACCGCAATGGCTATGCGCAGCTTTCACGCCTTTTGAGTCTTGGCAAGCGCCGTGCCCCCAAAGGTGAATGCTATCTCGATCACTCTGACCTTCTGGCTGGGGCCTCTGATATGGTGCTGATCGCACTGGCCCCGGAATCGCAGGACGGCGATGCGCAGATCCGCCAGATGGCCCGCGCCTGGCCCGGCAATTGCTATCTTGCAGCCCCCCCGCGCTATGACGGACGCGACCCAGAACGGTTGGCAAAAATCGCGCAGCAAGCCAGTCTCCTTGCCCTGCCTATGGTCGCAGTGGGCGATGTTTTGATGCACAGTGCCCAGCGCCGCAAACTCGCCGATGTGCTGACCTGCCTGCGTACGGGGTGCACCATAGATACCCTTGGCAGCCGCGCCTTGCCCCATGCCGAAGCACGGCTGAAATCCGGTACCGAAATGGCAGGCATCTTTGCGGATTACCCGGCCGCCATACGCCGCACACTAGAAATCGCGGATCGTTGCGCCTTCAGCCTTGATGAATTGTCCTATGACTATCCTGACGAGATCACGGATGGAGAGCCTGCCCAGATCAGGTTGGAACGGTTGGTAACGAAAGGGCTGTGGCGTCGCTTCCCACAAGGTGCCGACGCGGACACTGTTGCAAAGGTGCAAAAGGAATTGCGCATCATAGCCAATCTCGGCTTTGCCGCCTATTTTCTGACTGTGCATGACATCGTCACCTTTGCCCGCGCACGCGGTATCCTGTGTCAGGGACGCGGATCGGCGGCGAATTCGGTGATCTGCTACGCGCTCGGCATTACCGAGGTTCCGCCCAGCACGATCTCGATGGTGTTTGAACGGTTCATGTCTGAAGCGCGTGGCGAGCCACCCGATATCGATGTGGATTTCGAGCATGAACGCCGCGAGGAGGTGATTCAGCATATCTATGCTCGCTATGGGCGTGATCGTGCGGGATTAACCGCAACTGTCATCCATTTCCGATCACGCGCGGCAGTACGCGAAGTGGGCAAGGTGATGGGGCTGTCGGCGGATGTGATCTCGGCGCTGGCAAGCTCCTCAATGGGCTGGCGCTCTGGCCCGCCTGCGCCGGAACGGCTGCATGAATTGGGGCTGGACCCGGAGGAATCACGTCTGACGCAAATCACCGCGCTGATTGCAGAGATCATCGGCTTTCCACGTCATCTGTCGCAGCATGTGGGCGGGTTCGTCATTACCAAGGGGCGACTGGATGAGCTGTGTCCGATTGAAAACGCCGCGATGGAGGGGCGCACAGTCATCGAATGGGACAAGGATGATATCAACGCGCTGGGTATCCTGAAGGTCGATGTGCTGAGCCTTGGCATGCTGACCTGTATCCGCAAATGTTTTGACCTGATCGCCGAGCACGGCGGTGCACGCTATAGCCTCGAAAATCTGCCGCGCGAAGACAGCGCAACTTATGATATGCTGTGTCGCGCCGATGCGATTGGCGTCTTTCAGGTGGAGAGCCGCGCGCAGATGAATTTCCTGCCCCGGATGCGACCCCGGTGCCTGTATGATCTGGTAATCGAAGTGGCGATTGTCCGCCCCGGCCCCATTCAGGGCGGCATGGTGCATCCTTATATCCGCCGCCGTCAGGGCAAGGAGGTGATACATCTGCCCTCAAGCGAATTGCGCGATGTGTTGGAACGCACGCTGGGCGTGCCGCTGTTTCAGGAACAGGCGATGCAGATTGCAGTGGTCGCGGCAGGCTTCACGCCTGATGAAGCCGACCGCCTGCGCCGCTCTCTGGCCACGTTCAAGCGCATGGGCACGATTGGCAGTTTCCGCGATCGGTTCCTGGCGGGAATGGCAGAGCGCGGCTATGAGACCAGCTTCGCCGAAGCCTGTTTCGCCCAGATTGAAGGCTTTGGCGAATATGGCTTCCCGGAATCCCACGCCGCCAGTTTCGCGCTTCTCGTCTACGCGTCAGCATGGCTTAAGCGTCATCACCCTGCGGCCTTTGCCTGTGCGCTTCTGAACTCCCAGCCGATGGGATTTTACGCACCGGCCCAGATCGTGCGCGATGCCCGCGAACACGGGGTCGAAATCCGACCCGTCTCAGTCAATCATTCGCACTGGGACTGCACGCTGGAGCCGCGCGCCAATGGCAGCCTTGCCCTGCGGCTTGGATTTCGGCAAGTGCGCGGCATGGCGCAGGACGATGCAGACTGGATCGTAGCCGCGCGCGGCAACGGCTACCCGGATGTTGACAGCCTGTGGCGCCGCGCGGGCGTCCCTCCTGCCACACTGACCCGACTGGCCGAAGCCGATGCACTGGCAACGCTTGGTCTTGCCCGGCGCGAAGCACTGTGGGCCGTGCGCGCGCTGCGCGCGCCAAAGCCCCTGCCGCTTTTTGACACAGGACTGGAAGGCGAAGGCATCATGGAACCGGACGTGACCCTCCCCCCCCTGTCCCTGGGCGAGGCAGTGGTCGAGGATTACCTGACTCTGCGCCTATCCCTGCGGGCCCATCCAATGGAACTGTTGCGACCCCGCCTGCCCGGCCTGACGGCACATGACGGCTTGATGCAAGCACAGGGACGCGTCACGGTCTGTGGGCTGGTTATCACCAGGCAACGACCTGGCACAGCGTCGGGGGTAATTTTCATCACGCTGGAAGATGAAACCGGCGTCAGCAATGTCGTGGTCTGGCCCAAAGTCTACGAGCGTCATCGTCGCGCTGTGATTGGCGGGCGGCTTCTGCGCGTCACGGGCCGGGTACAACGCGAAGGGATGGTGATCCATGTGATTGCCGAACAGATCGAGGATTGCTCAACCCTGCTGGCCGAAATGGGGCGCGGCATCATCGACCCAACGGAGGGACGCAGTGATGAGGCGCGCCGCCCCGTTCCCACACGCCAGCCGCGTTCGGTGCGCCATCCGCGCGAACAGGCCAAGCAACTTTTTCCCAGCCGCGATTTCCACTGAGACGCCCAACCTGCATGTGCCACAGGCACATGCAGCGCCCGCGAGGCGTGCAAGGTCGGACGGGTGGGGCACGTCGAGCGGGCGCTTCCCCGCTTGCGCTACAGATCGAGCTGCAAAACTCCTTTGCGATATCCACCAGAGATCAGGAAACCCGGCTCCTGCACTTTCGGGTACTGCGCGGCCCAATCCCGAAACCGGTCATTCGATACGACACGCGCACCAAAATCCTGCGCCACACGCAGAATCATTCCGTCGGCAATCTCGCCCTTGTTCACCACCATCACCCGATCTGTCGGCAAACCCAGTTTCCTTGCCAGAACAGGGTGATGCTGGTACCGGCCATCCAGCTTATAGCCAGCATTAGCATCGAACACGACGCCAGGAGAAAAGCCGCGTTTTTTCAAACTCCGCACCACATCGCTGACCGTCGCCAGATCAGCTTCGCCATTTCGCCAATGCATGATGTTTGATCCGTCCAGAACAACAACGGCTGATTCTGCTGTATTGCCGATGAACAC
>SKGU01000019.1 GCA_007117255.1 Natronohydrobacter sp.
GAGCATCTCGTCATGGCTGTCGCACAGGATCACCTCGCCATAATCGCGCCAGCTTGTCGCAGCCGTCTCGGCCGTCGGCAGGATCGCCAGCAGGCGGTCAATTTCGACAAGCGTTTCCTCGGCCAGCGCGCGCGAATTGGTGATCAGACAGGCGGGCGAGTTATAGCCATGCTCCGCCTGCCCCAGCAGGTCGGTCGCGCAGAGTTCTGCATCAACTGTGTCATCGGCAATGACCATCGTCTCTGTGGGGCCTGCGAAGAGGTCGATGCCGACGCGGCCGTAAAGCTGGCGCTTGGCTTCGGCGACAAAGGCATTGCCGGGGCCGACCAGCATATGCACCGGATCGATCGTTTCAGTGCCAATGGCCATTGCGCCCACGGCCTGAATACCGCCCAGAACATAAATCTCATGCGCCCCGCCCAGATGCATTGCCGCGACAATCGCCGGGTGAGGTTCGCCCTTATGCGGAGGGGCCGAGGCCACGATGCGTGGCACGCCTGCAACCTGAGCTGTCAGGACTGACATATGCGCGCTTGCCACCATCGGAAACTTGCCGCCGGGCACATAGCAGCCCACTGATTGCACGGGGATATTCTTGTGACCCAGGATCACACCGGGCAGGGTCTCGACCTCGATATCGGTCATCGAGGCGCGCTGCGCTTCGGCAAAGCGGCGGATCTGTGTTTGGGCAAAACGAATATCATCCATGTCGCGCGCGCTGACCTTGGACATGGCCGCTGCGATCTCGGAATCGGTCAGCCGAAAGGACGGACGCGAGACGCCATCAAATTTCGCGCTCAGATCAGCCACCGCAGCATCGCCGCGGGTTTCGATATCGTGCAGCGTCGCCTCGACTGTGGCGCGCACCTTTGCGTCATCTTCGGCGCGCTCGGAGGCGGGTTTGGCGGTCTTGAGATAAGTGATGGTCATGGTGACTCCTGCATTATGTTCCGTAGCCCAGCATTGTGCGTGGCAAGAAAAGCGATAGGTCCGGCCAGAAGCTGATCACGAGAAGCGCTGCGATCAGAACAAGGACCCATTTGAAGATCCGTCTGACAAGCGCATCATAGGGAATGCTGCCGACCTGAGCGGCCATGAACAGATTGGCCCCCAGCGGAGGTGTGACAAAACCGATGGCCAGCGCGACGATCATGATGACGCCGAAATGGATCGGATCAATGCCCAGATGCGTCACCATAGGCAGAAGCACAGGCGTCAGGATCACGATTGCGGCGAGTGTTTCAAGGAAGGTGCCGATGATCAGCAGCAATACGAGGATCGCGAGCAACACGATGATCCAGTTATCCGTAATGCCAAGCACGAATTGCGACAAACTGAGCGGGATGCGTTCCAGCGCGATGATCCGGCCAAAGGCCACAGACGCACCGATGATCACCAGCACAGCCGCAACCAGTAGCGCCGATTCCAGCATGATGCGCGGGATTTCGCTCCAGGCGAGTTCGCGGTAGACCAGCGTGGACACGAGGAGTGCATAGACCACGGCTACGGCAGAAGATTCTGTCGGCGTAACGATACCACCATAGATACCACCAAGCACAACAATCGGCATGAGCAGCGCCAGTTTCGCCTGGTTCAGAGCGCGGAAACGTTCCGCCCAAGTCGCCTTTATTCCCGTGACCTCCCAGCCGCCTTTGCGGGTCTGATAGATATTGTAGAGGATAAGCGCGAGGGCGATGACGAAGCCAGGGATGATACCCGCGAGAAATAGCGCCGACACCGAGACGCCGGCAGTCACGGCATAGATGATCATCACGACTGAAGGCGGGATCATGACTCCAAGCGCGCCTGCTGAAGCGACCATCGCACCGGAATACGCCCTGTCATAGCCACGACGCACCAGCGCCGGGATCATGGCAAGGCCGATGGCAGCAACAGTGGCCGATCCGGTGCCAGAAATGGCCGCGAAGAAAAGGCACGCCATGATCGTCACAGTTCCAAGGCCGCCGGGGGCGGTACCAAAAAAGGATTCCGCCACAGCGATCAGACGCCGTGAGATGCCGCCACGGCTCATGAGGTTGCCTGCCAGAGTGAACAGCACCACTGCCATCAGTGTGAAGGAATTGATCCCGCTGACCAGCCCAAGCGCGTAGAAGTCGAAATTGAGGAAGGGGATATAGGCAATTGCGAGCAGGCTGGCCGTTCCCAGCGCGATGCCAATGGGCACGCCGATAAGCAGCAACAGCACAAAACTGCCGAAGAGTATGGCTGTGGTCATGCGCCCATCCCCTCATCGCGCTGCGTGGGGGAATCGCCATGCCGCAGGATGGCCCAGAGCGAATGACACAGCCGCAGCGCTGACAACGCACCGGAAAAGATGATTGCAGCGTATAGCCACGCCGTAGGCCATTGCGTCGCAGAAAGCATCTGACCACGTTCCAGCGCATTCGTGGTGATGACGATCCCCAGCCAGCAGATCGTGACCGAATAGCCCAAAAAGACTGTCTCGGAGGTCATCATCATCCAGCGGCGCAATCTGGGGGGCGCGGCATCGACCAGAAGCGTCACCCGCAAGTGCCTTTTCTCGCGGATAGCATAGCTGATGCCGAAATAGATCATGTACACGAAGGCGAATCGTGCAACCTCGCCCGCCCAGGGAACCGATGTCTGAAAAGCGAACCGCGCGACCACATCGGCAAAAAGCAGAATGATGACCACGCCAAGAGATACCACGATGATGGCAGGCTCGAAGTAGCGCTCAAGCAATCTGATGTGGCCATACATGCCAATCTCTCCTCGAAGGCATTTCAAAGTTCACCTGCCGGCCTGGACCGGCAGGTGCGCGGGTTACTGCTCTAGCGCTGCAGTGAACGCGTCGAAAAACTCTTCGCCCACATTGGCACGCAACATATCAGCGATTGCCGCATTCATTGTTTCGGCCATACGCAAACGGTCTTCAGCGGGAAGCTCGGTTACGCTCAAACCTGCCTCAGTCAGTTGATCAAGCGTTGCGGCATTCGCTTCTGCGACCAGTTCGCGCTGAACGACAGTTGTTTCGCTCGCGACTTCCATCATCAGCGCTCGGTCGTCTTCTGACAGGCTGTTGACGAAATCGAGATTGGCGAACCAGACTTCTGGCCAGTAGATATGGCCTGTCAGCGAAACATCGCTTTGCACTTCATAGAAACGCTCGACCACCATGGACGACAAAGCACTTTCCTGCCCGTCGATCAGACCTTGCTGCAGCGACGAATAGATTTCACCCCAAGCGAGCGGCAGTGGCACGGCACCAATGGAGCGCCAGGCAGCAATCTGAATGGGGTTGTCCGCCGAGCGCAGGCGGAAACCCTGGAACGCTTCAAGACTGTCGAGCGGACGATTTCCCGAGAAGCTGCGAAAGCCAAGCTCCAGAAACGCGACACCTGAAAGCCCACGGTTTTCCATCGCAGCTTTCAATGTGTCACCAGCAGGCCCATCAAGGGTGCTGCGGGCATGCTCTTCGTCTGAAAAGAGCAGAAACTGGTCGAGCATCCCCAGTTCAGGGATCGTTGGCGACAACAGCACCGAAGCGCCCGTGCCCATCTGGATATTCCCAGATTGCACCAGCTCAAGAACTTCATTCACATTTCCAAGCTGACCACCGGCAAATATCTCGACCTGAAACGCCCCCTCCGAACGCGCCTCCAGCGTTTCCTTGAAATGATCCATAGACTGATGCAATGGCGAGTTTTCGGGTTGAGCATGGGCGATGCGGATCGTTGTCTGCGCAAGGCTGGTAGTGGCTGCAAGCACGCTGATGGTTGCGGTTGTTAACAGTAGTTTGAACATGATGGACTCCTCCCATTTCGTAGTCATGTTGCGGGTTTTGTGATGGGCGAACCAGTTTCCCCCGGTCAGACAGGTTCGATCCGGTTGCCATTGACACTATCGAACAGATGCACCGCACCAATGGGAATCTGCGCCCTGAACGGCGCACCGATATCGGCGCGAAATTCCTTGGGGCATTTGATCGAGACAATCGCCCCACCCGCACGCACAGTTGCCATGGTGGCATCGCCCAAAAGTTCCAGCGAATAGATCGGCGCCGATATCTGGCCCCCATCCGGCACCATCTGCGCATCTTCGGCCCGAAACCCCAGCGTGGCCGGACCATCAGGTGCCGTGAGCCCTTCTATGCGGACATTCTCGCCCGTGAAAATGCCGCCCGCGACCTGACCTTCCATCAGGTTCATCGCGGGTGTGCCGATGAAGCTGGCCACAAAGGTATTCGCGGGGCGGTCGTAAATCTCGGTGGGCGTACCGACCTGCTGCACGATCCCCGCCTTCATGACCACAACGCGATCAGCCAGTGTCATCGCTTCGATCTGATCATGGGTGACATATATCGTGGTCACGCCCAACTCGTGGCAGAGATGCTTGATCTGTGCGCGGGTCGAGACGCGCAGTTTTGCGTCCAGATTGGACAGCGGCTCATCCATCAGAAACAGGTTCGGCTCGCGAACAACCGCACGGGCCAGCGCCACACGCTGGCGCTGGCCGCCCGAAAGCTCGGCAGGACGGCGATGCAGGAACGGACCAAGCTCGACCATATCGGCAGCACGACGAACCTTGGCGTCATGTTCGGATTGCGGCACGCCGCGCACTTTCAGCGGAAAGCGGATGTTGTCGTAGACATTCATGTTCGGATAGAGCGCGTAGGACTGGAACACCATCGCGATATCGCGATCCTTGGGTTCCAGATCATTGACGCGCTTGTCGTCGATCAGCACATCGCCATCGCTGATATCTTCCAGCCCCGCGATCATGCGCATCGTCGTGGTCTTGCCGCAACCTGACGGCCCCAGAAGGACGACGAATTCCTTGTCGGCGATGGTCAAATCAAAGCTGTGAACGCCCACGAATGCGCCCCAGCGCTTCGACAGATTGCGCAATTCGATCTGTGCCATCGGTCCCACCCTTTGCGTAAATTTGCAAACGTATGCAATCAAGGCTGTCAGAAAGAACAACGCCTGACAAGGCATAAAATCAGGGAAATAGGAAAAGCATACATCTCTTATATTTTTTCTTCCTGCATGGACAAACTATGCTTTAATGCAATCGTATGCAATTCTGCGAGCGATTCGCGTCGCATCAAACGGGGAGAAACCAAAATGACCAGATTTTTCCGTCTTTCTGCCAGCGCTTCGTTGCTGGCTCTGGGCTTTGCGCATATGGCTCATGCGGATTGCGGCATTAACGCAGGCAATGTCTCGATCCTTGGCAATGACTTCCCGGCACTTCAGGCTGTGGTCGAGGGGGCCCGCGCCTGCGCGACTGACAACGTAAGCATCAGCGTCAACCTGACCTCGGATCACCGCGACCTGCAGGTGGCGGCACTGACAGCGAACCCATCACAATACTCTGTCGCTGTGGTCGCCAATGGTTCCATCGTGCCGCTGATGAATGCCGGGCTGATCCGTCCGCTGGATGATCTGGTCGCGGAATATGGCGACTGGCTGCAGCCTACTCAGCTTGTACGCATTGAAGGCAACATCATGGCCGTGGCCTTCATGGCCAACGCGCAGCACCTGTTCTATCGCGCTGACATTCTCGAAGCCGCTGGTGTCGAAGCGCCGGAAACCATCGCCGATGTACTGGCCGCGGCCCATGCAATCCGCGAACAGGGCCTGATGCGCAACCCGGTGGCCATGGTCTCTGGCGCGGGTTGGAATCTGGCGCAGGAATTCGTCAACCTTCATCTGGGCCATGGCGGGCGTTTCTTCGAGCCGGGATCTGCCGAACCGGCGGTCAACAGCGCTGAGGGACTGGCCGCGCTTGAGGCGCTGAAGGCGCTAACCAGCTTCTCGGACCCGGATTACCTGACCTTCGATTCGAACTCGGTTCAGTCGCTGTGGGAAGCGGGCGAAGTCGC
>SKGU01000170.1 GCA_007117255.1 Natronohydrobacter sp.
AGTTCCTCGACAGTAATGGCCATCTTGCTGTTCCCATCTCTTGTTCAGGTTGAAGGTAATCCCGGCACCGGGTCAGATCAAGCACCGCCAATCGCGCGCGCGAAGCTCTCGCGATAGAGCGTGGACAGCTCTGCCAGCGACGCGCTGTCCTGACCAAACTGCACGCTGTCGCCGCCAAAACGACCCACCACGGCCAGGGTGACACCGGCCTGACCAGCGGCGACCATCAGCGCCTCGGCCTGATCGAAACTGCAGGCCAGCAGATAGCGCGCCTGATCCTCGCCGAAAAGCTGCGCAATCTCGTCCGTCTCCAGCCGCAGACCCAGCCCCGCCGCCTCCGCCATCTCGAAAGCGGCCAGCGCAAGCCCGCCATCCGACAGGTCCGACGCCGCTTTCAGCCAGTCGCGGTTGTCACGCAGGAATTCACCATTGCGGCGCTCCAGGTCCAGATCCACGGCGGGCGCATCGCCCGCCTCGATCCCGAACGCCTCGGCCAGAAGCGCCGACTGGCCCAGATGACCCTGGGTCTCACCCAGCACCACCACCAGATCACCGTCTTCGGGCAATCCACCGATGATCTGATCAATATGATCAATCAGCCCCACGGCGCCAATCGTCGGCGTGGGCAGGATCGCGCGCCCGTCCGTTTCATTATACAGTGACACATTGCCCGACACGATGGGCATATCCAGCGCCTCACAGGCCGCCCCAATGCCCTTGATCGCGCCGACGAACTGACCCATGATCTCTGGCTTTTCAGGATTGCCGAAATTCAGGTTATCCGTGCTCGCCAGGGGCCGCGCGCCCACTGCGCACAGATTGCGATAGGCCTCCGCCACCGCCTGCTTGCCACCCTCGACCGGATTGGCCCGCACATAACGCGGCGTCACGTCAGAGGTGAAGGCCAGCGCCTTGTCCGTCCCATGCACGCGCACAATGCCCGCGCCCAGACCGGGCGTGCGCACAGTATCGGCCATGACCTGACTGTCATACTGTTCCCAGACCCAGGCCTTATGCGCATAAGACGGGCTGGCAATCAGTGCACGCAAGCCGTCCATCGGCGTGATTTCCGGGATTTCGCCCAACTCCGCCGCAGCAGGCGTTTCCACCCAGGGCCGGTCATATTCCGGCGCGCTCGACGACAGTTTCGACAAGGGAATGTCCGCCTTGATCGTGTTGCCATGCAGGATCAGGAAACGATCTTCGGGGATGGTCTCGCCCACGATGGCGAAATCCAGATCCCATTTTTCAAAGATCGCGCGGGCCTCTGCCTCCATCGAGGGCTTCAGCACCATCAACATGCGTTCCTGCGATTCCGACAGCATCATCTCATAGGCGGTCATCGCAGCTTCGCGCTGGGGCACATGGTCGAGCTGAAGCTTGATCCCAAGGCCACCCTTGTCACCCATTTCCACGGCCGAACAGGTCAGCCCGGCTGCGCCCATATCCTGAATCGACACCACCGCGCCAGAGGCCATCAATTCAAGGCACGCTTCCAGCAGCCGCTTCTCAGTGAATGGATCGCCCACCTGCACCGTGGGGCGCTTTTCCTCGATCGTGTCATCGAATTCGGCACTGGCCATGGTCGCGCCGCCAACCCCGTCGCGGCCCGTCTTGGCCCCCAGATACACAACTGGCATGCCGACACCGCTGGCCGCCGAATAGAAAATCTTGTCCGCATCGGCCAGACCCGCCGCAAAGGCATTGACCAGACAATTCCCGTTATAGGCCGGGTGAAACCGCACTTCGCCGCCCACAGTCGGCACGCCAAAGGCATTGCCATACCCGCCCACGCCCTCGACCACGCCGCGCACCAGATGCGGGGTCTTGGGGTGCGACGGTTCCCCGAAGGACAGCGCATTCATCGCCGCAATCGGGCGCGCGCCCATGGTGAAGACATCGCGCAGAATGCCACCCACACCCGTCGCAGCACCCTGATAGGGTTCAATATAGCTGGGGTGGTTGTGGCTCTCCATCTTGAAGATCACGGCCTGCCCGTCGCCGATATCGACCACACCGGCATTCTCGCCGGGGCCGCAGATCACCTGCGGGCCACTGGTCGGCAGGGTCCGCAGCCATTTCTTCGACGACTTGTAGGAACAATGCTCGTTCCACATGGCCGAGAAAATACCAAGCTCGGTGAATGTCGGCTCCCGCCCGATGATCTCAAGGATGCGGGCATATTCATCTGGTTTCAGCCCATGTGCAGCAATCAGCTCATCGGTCAGCACGGGGTCGGTCATGTCAGTCTACCCTTTCACGCAGAGTGCAGCAGTCGCCCCGACCCAGCGACCGGAGCTGTGCCCTCCCATAAGCCAAAGGTGCGAAATGGAAAAGGGGTGGCGCGCGCTGCTCTCGGAAAGCGGCCCTGACGGGCTGCAAGTGAAAAATGCAAATTCGGCAGTTCCCCCACACAGGGCGCCTGCGAATTGTCCAAACTGTCCCGAAAAGTAGCAACCCATGTCTGGGCTGTGATGCGCACACGACCTTCGTTGCGTGTCGAACAGCCGCAAAAGCCCGAAAAAAAGGCCGAGCGCAATGCTCGGCCAAAGTCCAACAGGGAGGTAAAGACGTGCGAAACTATCAATCACGTCTCCAGAATAATTAAGGTAATGCACATCCATTACGCAAGTTAAATTCTTCTGCGCGTGACACAATGCCGCCATGCGTTGCAAACATGCCTCATGCATGGGTTGAGGGAAGCAATGCGGATCTCTGGCTTAGCTTTGACGCCCACGCCTGTAAGCAACAATCTCTTCCACGACGAAGTCACGGAAGGCACTGATGCGGCGTGAATGCCGCAATTCTTCGGGATAGGCGAGGAAAACAGGGATATCGCCGCTGGCCACTTCAGGCAGCACATGCACCAGATTCGGGAAATCTTCGGACACATAATCCGGCAAGACGCCGATTCCCAAGTGATTGAGCACCGCCTGCAACACGCCAAAATAGTTGTTCACTGTGAAACTGGACCGCATTGGGCGCGCGATCAGGTCGCGTATAAGTTGTGCGCCGACGCTGACCTGCGCCGAGCTGACATTCTGCGATACCAGCCGGAAATCGGACAGATCATGCAGGGTTTCGGGTGTTCCATTGGCACGCAAATACTCCGCCGTTGCGTATAACCGCATGTTTACGGTCATAAGCCGCTTGCGAATCAGATCGGCCTGGCTGGGTTCCTTCATGCGAATGGCGACATCTGCTTCGCGCATCGGCAGATCAAGGACGCGCTCTTCCAGCATAAGATCGATTTTCAGATCAGGGTACTGCGCATAAAGTGATGGCAGTCGAGGGGCCAGAAACAGCGTGCCAAAACCCGTGGTCGTGGTGACGCGCAATTCGCCGAAAACTTCGTCTTCGGTATCGCGGATACGCGCGGCGGCAGAATCCAGCGTCCGGCTCATGGTTTTTGTTGCCGCGAACAGCAGTTCGCCCTGTTCGGTCAGAATCAGGCCCCGTGCGTGGCGGTGAAACAGGATCGAATCAAGCGATTCTTCCAATGCCCGTATCTGGCGGCTGACAGCAGATTGCGACAGTTGCAGCACATCACCCGCATGGGTGAGACTGCCCGCATCCGCGACCGCATGAAATATTCGCAGCTTGTCCCAGTCCATGACGAAACATCCATAATGTCTGATTACGCAAACAGTCGCATATCTGTCTAAGAGTTTTTACCCGATCACAAAAGCGCTTAAACAGCAAAAACCGCTTTGTAGGTCAGAAATATTGACCTATACTTTATCCATACGCAACATCGCACGGGGAGGTGCAGGGATGCGTCAGGACATCTCGCTTTCGGATCGATTCGACCTGGAGAAATCGCCGGTTCTGCTCAATGGCACGCAGGCGCTTGTGCGGCTGATGCTCGCGCAAGCCGCTCGTGACCGCGCCGCCGGGCTGAATACGGCGGGCTATGTCACCGGCTATCGCGGCTCGCCCCTTGGTGCTGTGGATCAGCAGATGACCCGCGCCAAGCCCCTCTTGGAAAACGCCAATATCCGTTTTCACGAAGGCCTGAACGAAGATCTTGCCGCAACTGCGCTCTGGGGTAGCCAGCAAGCTGAACTCCGGGGCGAAGGCCGCCATGATGGCGTGTTCGGCCTGTGGTATGGCAAGGGGCCTGGCGTTGACCGCACGGGCGATGTGTTCCGTCATGCCAATATGGCCGGCACCAGCCCGAATGGTGGTGTGCTGGTGGCCATGGGTGATGATCACACGGGTGAATCCTCGACCGTTTTGCACCAGTCCGATTGGGCCATGGTCGATGCCTATATCCCTGTGCTTTCCCCCGCCGGTGTTCAGGAGGTGCTCGATTTCGGCCATTATGGCTATGCGCTCTCGCGATTCGCGGGCGTCTGGGTCGGGCTGAAAACGGTCAAGGAAACGGTCGAGGCCACAGCCGTGGTCGATGGCAACCCGCATCGCTTGTCCTTCACCAACCCCGATTTCCCCATGCCCGAAGGCGGGCTGAATATCCGATTGATCGACACACCCATCGCGCAGGAAGCGCGCATGATCGATCACAAGCGCTTTGCGGCCGAAGCCTTCAGCCGCGTCAACCGCATGGACAAGCGTGTCTGGGGTAAACCCGGCGCGAAAATCGGCTTTGTCGCCGCAGGCAAGAACTGGCTGGATCTTGTCCACGCCCTGACCTTGTTGGGCATTGGCCCGGACGAAGCCGAGCGGCTGGGTATCACGACCTATAAAATCGGCCAGACCTTCCCGCTGGACATGACCAGCTTCCACGATTGGGCCGAGGGGCTGGAGCTGATTGTCGTGGTCGAGGAAAAGCGCAAGCTGATCGAAGTGCAGGTCAAGGAAGCCATTTTCGACGACCGGCGCGGCCGCCGCGTCTATGGCTGGCACAAGGGCGACACCTGGGAGCATGGCCGTCAGGTCGAACTCTTCCCCACCCGCTACGCGCTTGACCCGATCATGATTGCCGAGAAACTGGGCGATATCCTGATCGAGGAAGGGCGCGGCACTGACCGTGTGAAAGCGGGGCTGGCCATGCTGGCCGAAGCACGGCGCGCTGACAATGCGCAGGATATGGCCGCGCGCTTGCCCTATTACTGCTCTGGATGTCCACATAATACATCGACCAAAGTGCCCGAAGGGCATCGCGCCTATGCTGGCATCGGCTGTCACTATATGGTGCAATGGATGGATCGGCAGACCACCGGCTTCACCCAGATGGGCGGCGAGGGCGCCAACTGGATCGGCGAGGCCCCGTTCTCGACCCGCCCCCATGTGTTCCAGAATCTGGGCGATGGCACCTATAACCATTCCGGCGTGCAGGCGATCCGTGCCGCTTTGGCCGCAGGCACCAACATCACCTACAAGATCCTGTTCAATGATGCGGTCGCCATGACCGGTGGGCAAAAGAACGAAGGCGGACTGACCCCGGACCGGATCGCCCATGAACTGGCCGCCATGGGTGTGGGCAAGATAGAAGTCGTCTTTGACGAGAAAGAAGAACCCGCCCGCGCTGATTTCCCGAAATCCGTCGGCTGGCACCCGCGCGCCAGTTTCGACAGCGTGCAGCGCGACTGCGCCGCGCATCCCGGCGTTTCTGCCATCATCTATGTGCAGACCTGCGCCGCCGAAAAACGCCGCCGCCGCAAGCGCGGCCAGTTTCCAGACCCGGATCAACGGGTTTTCATCAACACGGACATCTGCGAAGGTTGCGGCGATTGCGGGGTGCAATCCAACTGCGTCTCCATCGTGCCGGTTGAAACCGAATTTGGCCGCAAACGCGCCATTGACCAATCCTCCTGCAACAAGGATTTCTCCTGCCTCAAAGGGTTCTGCCCCTCCTTCGTCACATTAGAGGGGGCAAAGGTAAAAAAATCTGCAA
>SKGU01000386.1 GCA_007117255.1 Natronohydrobacter sp.
CAACTGAAATCAATAGGTCCTGCCCCTAGCCGCATTTCGAGTGTCCACAGGCGCGGCAGGTCATGCAGCCTTCGATCATGACCATCTCATAGGCGCCGCAGGATGGGCACGCCTTGCCATGCGGCGCATCGCCCGCGACCATGCGCAGTGCTTGCGGGTCGGTCTTCAGGCCCAACCCCTCGCCCTCAATAAACCCGATGCGGATCAGGTGCTGTTCGATCACCCCACCAATCGCCGCCAGGATTGACGGGATATAGCGCCCCTGCACCCATGCGCCCCCGCGCGGATCAAATACGGCTTTCAGCTCTTCGACCACGAAAGACACATCGCCGCCGCGCCGGAACACGGCCGAAATCATCCGCGTCAGCGCCACGGTCCAGGCGAAATGCTCCATGTTCTTGGAATTGATGAAAATCTCGAACGGGCGTCGGTGCCCATTAATCACCGTATCATTGATCGTGACATAAATCGCGTGTTCCGAGCCGGGCCATTTCAGCTTGTAAGTATGCCCCTCCAGCGCTTCGGGCCGGTCAAACGGCGTGGACAGATACACGACATCCGCCCCCGTGTCGGCCTGCGGGACAGCCTCGCTCTTGTCAGAGACGGACAAGACCGAGCCTGTCACCTCATTGGGGCGATATGTCGTGCAGCCTTTGCAGCCCATATCCCAGGCCGCCATGTAGACATCCTTGAACGCGTCAAAGCTGATATCTTCAGGGCAGTTGATCGTCTTGGAAATCGAGCTGTCCACCCATTTCTGCGCCGCCGCCTGCATCTTGACATGATCCATCGGCGCAAGCGTCTGCGCATTGACAAAATACGCAGGGAGTGGCGCATCGCCATGCATCTCGCGCCACATGCGCACCGCGTAATCCTCGACCGTCTCTTCTGTGCGCGAGCCGTCCTTCTGCAACACTTTGCGCGTATATTCATAGGCAAAGACCGGCTCGATGCCGGAGCTGACATTGCCTGCATAGAGACTGATCGTCCCCGTCGGCGCGATCGAGGTCAAAAGCGCATTGCGGATGCCATGCGTGCGGATTGCCTCGCGCACATCGTCATCCATCGCGGTCATATTGGCAGAAGCGAGGAAGCCCTCGGCCTCAAACAGCGGAAACGCCCCTTTTTCGCGCGCCAGATCGACCGATGCCAGATAGGCTGCGCGCGCAATGGCGCGCATCCACGCATCAAGCTGCGCCACCGCCCCGTCCGAGCCATAGCGCAAGCCGACCATCAGCAGCGCATCCGCAAGCCCGGTGACGCCCAGCCCGATCCGCCGTTTGGCTTCAGCCTCCTGCGCTTGCGCATCCAACGGGAAGCGCGAAACATCTACGACATTATCCATCATCCGCACAGCGACCCGTACCAGATCGTTCAGCGCCGCGTCATCAAGCCGTGCGCCATCCGTGAAAGGGTCAAGAACCAGACGCGCCAGATTGACCGACCCCAGCAAGCACGCCCCATAGGGTGGCAACGGCTGTTCCCCGCAAGGATTGGTCGCGGCAATTGTCTCGCAATAATGCAGATTGTTGGCCTTGTTGATCCGGTCAATGAAAATCACGCCCGGTTCCGCATAATCATACGTCGCCCGCATGATCCGGTTCCACAGATCGCGCGCCTGCACTGTATGATAGACCCGACCATCGAAGACCAGATCCCACGGTCCATCCGCCTTCACCGCTTCCATGAACGGGTCTGTCACCAGAACCGACAGATTGAACATGCGCAGCCGCGCCGCATCCTGCTTGGCGGCGATGAACTGCTCGATATCGGGGTGATCGCAGCGCATCGTCGCCATCATCGCACCCCGGCGCGAGCCCGCCGACATGATCGTGCGGCACATCGCATCCCAGACATCCATGAAAGACAAAGGCCCGGACGCATCCGCCGCCACGCCATGCACCGCTGCACCTTTGGGCCGTATGGTGCTGAAATCATAGCCAATCCCGCCACCTTGCTGCATGGTCAACGCAGCTTCCTTCAGCATCTCGAAAATGCCGCCCATGCTGTCGGGTATAGTGCCCATGACGAAACAATTGAACAATGTGACAGCCCGCCCGGTCCCGGCACCTGCAGTAATCCGTCCGGCGGGCAGGAATTTGAAATCCTCCAGCGCGCTGTAGAAACGGTCTTCCCACTGCGCCGGATCACTTTCAACGCGCGCAAGATCACGCGCAATCCGGCGCCATGTATCTTCGACACTTTGATCGATTGATGTGCCATCGGACGCTTTCAGGCGGTATTTCATGTCCCAGATTTGTTCAGCAATCGGGGCAGCAAAACGGCTCATCGCGCGCATCCTTTGTGGCTTGTCAGGGCAGAACCCGCAACATAAGCCCCTCATCCCCATCGGTCAACGCCAAGACTAAGCCCTTGGCGCGCGCGGCGGCTTGGCTATAGTCGCCCGCGAAACGGTGGTGCAGGACACTATGAGCAGTATTTCGCATGGATGGGCCAACTATGTGGGCGCACTGGGTGTGACCCAGATCCTTGGCTATGGCGCGATCTTTTACGCCTTTCCGCTGCTTGCACCCTTTGCCGCCGCCGAGTTCGAGGTCAGCGAAACCCGCCTCTATGCTGTGTTCTCGCTCGGCCTGTTTCTGGGTGGCATCGTCGCAAGCGTTGCCGGGCCATGGCTGGACCGATTCGGCGCGCCGCGCATGATGGCAATCGGCAGTGCCTGCACCGCGATGCTGTTCACTGGCCTCGCCTTCGCGCCCAATGTCTATATATTCTCGGCCTTGGTGATCTTGCTTGAGGCGCTGAGCTTTCTGGTGCTCTATGACGCTGCCTTCGCAGCCCTCGCGCTGGGCGTGCCCATTGGCACAAGGCGCGCCATCACACGGCTGACGCTGATCGCAGGCTTCGCCTCGACACTGTTCTGGCCACTTACCGGGTTTTTGACCGAGAGCATCGGCTGGCGCATGACCTATCTGGTCTTTGCAGCGCTACATCTTGCGCTCGCTCTGCCGCTGCATCTTTGGCTAACGCGCCTGACACAGCGCAGCATCAGCGCCCGGCAAGCTGATCCTGCGCCCTTGCCAGCCCCTGACTGGCCTGTCGTCACAGGACCCCGCGCGCGCCCCGCCTTCTGGCTTCTGGGCGCAAGCTTCGCCCTGACCGGGATCGTCATTGCTGCACTTGGCGTGCATCTTGTTCCCAGTCTGCTGGCACTGGGGCTTGGCCAGCACGCCTATCTGATCGGAATGCTGATGGGGCCTGCGCAAGTCATGGTGCGGCTGGTCGATGCGACGGCGTGGCGCAGTTATCACCCGCTGACTGTTGCGCTGATCTCCGGCATGGCCGTCGCGGTCGCCGTGGTGGCGCTGCAACTTGCCGGTCAGGGAATGGCCTTCGCAATCGCCTTTGCACTGATTTTCGGCGCGGGTCAGGGGCTGGCCAGCATCGTGCGCGGCGCTGTGCCGCTGGCGCTGTTTGGCCCCACGGGCATTGGACGCAGGTTGGGCCACCTGGCGGCGCTGCGCAACGTCACTGCCGCCGCCGCGCCCTTTGCCTTTGCACTTGGCACAGAGAGACTGGGACTGCCATTGACCTTGCAACTCAGCCTTGCCATTGCCATCCTCGGCTTTGCGCTACTTTTTGGGCTGCACCTGCTGGTGCGCCAAGCCTCAGATCAGTAGAGACACACCCATGAACACAACACATCTGATCAAACTCTGCGTCGGCGCCGAACAGGTCGAGGATCTGATCCAGTGGCAGCAAAACTCCCGCGCGCTTGGCCCGGACGGGCTGCCACGCCATGTCACGCGCATGTGGCCCAAACGCGCAGACGAGATCGTGAATGGCGGATCGCTCTACTGGGTGTTCAAGGGTGTCGTGCTGGCCCGCCAGCGTATCCTGCGGCTGGATGAGGTCGCAGGCAGCGACGGCATCACCCGCTGCGGCATCGTGCTGGACCGCGAAATCATCCGCACCGCCGCCGCCCCCAAGCGCCCGTTTCAGGGCTGGCGCTATCTCGCAGTCAAGGACGCGCCCCCTGACCTGCCCAAGGCGCGCAAAGGCGATGACACACTGCCCCCGGAACTGGACGCCGCACTTGCGGATCTGGGCCTTCACTGACCCGCTTTCATCTTGGGCCCGCTTTCATCTTGGGCCCGCTTTCATCTTGCCAAAAATACTCAAATACAACGCGTCACCACAGCGCTGCGCAGGCACGATCACCCCAGCCGCTGCATCGCCGGGAAGGTTTCCAGCAACCACCAGCTAAAGGCCGAGAAGGCACCTGTCAGCAGGGCCAGCCCCACCACCAGCAGCAGCAACCCCATGACCTTCTCGATCACCGCCATATGCCGCTTCAGCCGCGTCATCAGCCCCATCGAGCGCTGCACGAAAATCGCCGCCAGCAGGAAGGGCAAGCCCAGCCCAAGCGCATAGACACCAAGCATCGCCGTGCCGCGCGTGACCGTCGCTTCGGTCGCGGCCATGGTCAGGATCGCGCCCAGAACCGGACCAATGCAGGGCGTCCAGCCAAAGGCGAAAGCAAGACCCAGCACATAGGCGCCAAAGGCCGACCCGCCCCGGTCGCCCGCGTCAAAGCGGATATCGCGTGACAACAGCGAGCCAGACAGCATTGCCGGGGCCGCGATATTCGCCCCTTCAAGGCTGCGCACAATCATGCTGGCCATCCATCTGAACACGCCAAGAAAATGCAGCCCGAAGGCAATCACGACCACACCCGCGATCTGACCGAAAAAGACGGCATTGCGCAGGAACAAATGCCCCATGGTCGAGGCTGTGAACCCCAGCAGCAAGAATACGGTGGATAACCCCATGAAGAAAAACAGCGCAGGCAGGATGGCACGGCGCGAGGCGCGCCCCTCGGCGGTCAGTTCCTGCATGGAAATCCCACCCATATAGGCGAGATAAGGCGGCACAATCGGCAACACGCAAGGCGACAGGAAAGATAAAACGCCAGCGCCGAAGGCAATGGACAAAGCCACAATCATACCCGCGTCAAAAACGTCTATCCCGAACATACCCGCAACCTTATTGTCATCTGCATCTACAGCCTATGCTGTCTGGCGAGAAGGGTCATCCTGTTCACGGTAACTATTGCGTGGTCTGCGAAGTCATGTCGCAGTGCCTTCCCACGGAACAAGACGGGCCGCACCATGGCGGCCCGCATCATGTTCAGTTGCGCAAGGACCACCAGCCCCGACGCTTTGGTTCTTTCGGCGCGGCTGTCTCTGTCGTGCTGTCCGCAGTCGGTGCCGATGTTTCAGCATCGGTTGTTTCAGCATCGGTTGTTTCAGCAGCGGTTGCTTCAGCAGCGGTTGTTTCGGCTGCCGGTGTCGCGCTTTCAGCAACGGCAGTGGCCGTTACAGCAACAGGTGTCGCGCTGTCCTCAGCGAGTGCCGGTGTTTCGGCATCCGGCTCCACAGTCTCGACCGGGCGGGGCTGCGGCGCGTCAGCTTCCGCCACGGGGGCAGCTTCGACGCTTTCGACCGCAGGTTCTGCCGCAATCACAGCGTCAGCCGACACTGGAACGGACGTCGCCGCCACATCTTCAGCCTGCGCCTGTTCAGGCGCATCTTGTGCTGCCGCTGGCGGCTCTGCGCTGTCAGGCACTGTGACCGGGTCAACTGCCGGTTCCTTGGCTTTGGCAGGCTTTCGGCGGCTGCGCGCAGGCTTCTTCACCGGCGCTTCTGCTGTGCCTTCGCCCGCAACCACCTCACTGCTCGGCACCTCGCCATCTGGCGCTGGTTCGGCAGGTTTTGCCTTGGCTGGCGTCTTGCGTGTGCGCGTGCGCTTCGGTTTCGCGGGTGGCTCTGGCTGCGGCTCGACCGTTGCCGTTGCTTCGCCAGTCGCCTCTACAGGCGCTGGCGCTGGC
>SKGU01000085.1 GCA_007117255.1 Natronohydrobacter sp.
GACAGCTTCCACATTGGCCAGATGCGCGGTGATGTGCTGCACACGCCCGGTCACACGCCTGCTTGCCTGACCTATGTGATCGGCGACGCGGCCTTCGTGGGTGACACGCTGTTCATGCCCGATTTCGGGACCGCGCGCTGCGACTTCCCCGGCGGCTCTGCGGACACGATGTGGGACTCGGTGCAGAAAATCCTGTCCCTGCCCGATGAGACCCGCATCTTTGTGGGCCATGACTACAAGGCCGAAGGCCGCGACACTTACGCCTGGGAAACGACAGTGGGCGATCAGAAGCGTCTGAACAAACATGTCGGCGAAGGCAAATCGAAAGAAGATTTCGTCAAGGCGCGCAACGAACGCGACGGCCAGTTGGGCATGCCGCGGCTGATCGTGCCATCGTTGCAAGTGAACATGCGCGCGGGTCAGATGCCAAAGGCAGAAGACAACGGCACAGTCTATCTGAAAGTTCCGGTCAACACACTTTGATCCGTCGGACATACCCCAACACAGGCGCGGCAGTCCCCTGCCGCGCCCTTCTGCGAACAGGATTTATGAAATGATACAGACAGACTGGATCTGGGGCCTTGTCGGTGGCCTGATGATCGGCACGGCTGCGGCCATTTACCTTCTGGGCAATGGCCGCATCATGGGGGCCAGCGGCATCATCGGCGGTCTGGTGGACCGCTCCGGGCTGAACACATGGGCCGAACGCATCGTGTTTCTGGCAGCACTCGTCGTGGTGCCCGCGCTGATGCTGCCGCTCTACAATGTCGAAGTTTCGACCAATATCACCACCAACCTTGGCCTTGTCGTCGCGGGCGGCTTGCTGGTGGGCATCGGCACAAGGCTGGCCAATGGCTGCACCTCAGGCCACGGGGTCTGCGGCATTTCGCGTTTCTCACTGCGCGGCATGGTGGCGACAGTGTTTTATCTGCTGGCAGGCGGCATTACGATGGTGCTGTTCCGGCATGTTCTGGGGGTGATCTGATGCAACGACTGGTTATTTCCGCCCTCTCTGGTGGGCTGTTTGGCGCGGGTTTGCTGGTCTCTGGCATGACCGACACGACCAAGGTGCAAGGCTGGCTGGATGTCTTCGGCGCTTGGGACCCGACACTCGCCTTTGTGCTGGGCGGTGCAATCCTTCCGATGCTCGTGGCCTGGCACCTGACCACAAAACGTGCCGTGTCACTTGTAGGAGAGCCGTTTCCATCAAAACCTGATCCGCGCCTTGGCCACAACCTCGTCATCGGATCAGTTTTGTTCGGCGCAGGTTGGGGATTGGTGGGTCTGTGTCCCGGCCCTGCGATTGCCTCGCTCAGTTGGGGCGGCACAGGCGGGATTGTCTTTATCCTCGCCATGATCGGGGGTATGTTGGCAGCACCACCCATTCGCGTACAAGTCGACCGACTTGCAGCTATCTGAGCGGAGCCATTGATGGATATTCGACCCCTGACCGAGACTTACGCTGTCTCACCACAGATCGCGCCTGAAGACATGGACGCCATCGTTGCAGCGGGCTTTAAAACGTTAGTCTGCAACCGGCCGGACGGAGAAATCCCGCCCGAACTGCATGCCGAGCAGATGCGCAAAGCTGCAGAGGCTGCGGGATTGCAATTCGTGCTCAATCCCGTGATCGGCGGGGCCATATCGATGGAGAATGTTACTGCGCAGGGCGAAACGCTGGCGCAGAGCGATGGCCCAGTGCTGGCTTACTGCGCATCCGGCAACCGCTCATCCATCGTTTGGGCGCTGTCACAAGCGGGCCAGCGCCCTACCGATGAATTGGTCGCAATCCCGGCGCGCTACGGCTACATGCTGGAGCCGTTTCGCCAGATGCTCGATCAGCTTGCGCAAAACTGAGACTGTCTCTCATGAAACGCCCCGCGAAACAGGCCTCGCGGGGCGTTTTCATTTGCTCTTGCATATTCGTCTGAAATGACTGGCGGCACGGTATCGCAAAGATCTTGACCGTCAGGCATGATCCGGCAATCCTGACAGTGTGTGTATTTGTACCGCCTCAGGCCAGTAACCGGGAAGGGCTTAACGTTGCTTTTGCGAAACCTCTGTTGTGCCATACTCGCTTCGTCTTTGCTCAGCCCCGCAACCGCTCTGGCACAGGCCTCGCATGACCTGAGCCCTGGCAGTTCAGCCCGAACACCTGCTGATCGCGAAGATCAGGCGCGGCGGGCGCGCCCCATTGAACGGCTACGCCCTGAAAGCGGGAACAACCGCAGACTGCACGAATCGTGCAATCAGGCAGAAGCAAAACGACACTGGCAGGATGCGCTTGATGCAGGCGTTGTCGATGGCGCACGCGTTCAGAACGGTACGCTAACGATGGTTGTCACGCGTGACGCATGGCAAACCTATCCGCCCAACACCCGCGAGCAGCTATTCGAGGTAATGAATTGCATGATCGCGGGCCCCGGACAGAAGCTAACAGAAATACAGGCCGCAGATCGGAACGGCAAGGTTTTACAATCCTGGAAATTTCATCATTAAGACTATGATATATTGAAATGTTTCTGCGCACATCCTTATACTTAACAAGCATTAAAAACGTATGCCACCTTGACTGAATCAAAAAATTAAGGAACATGAATCTGCGCATGGTCAGCGATTGAGCGATACTGGCAAAGCCAATATTCATGAGGTTTAAAGTGATGACAAAGAACTCGATATCCATATCAAAAAGGGTTTGCGGACTATCTGCAGGGATCCTCAGCGCTGCAGTCATGACGACAGCGTCAATGAGCTACGCAGACGTATCCCACACGATCGATAGATCGGGCAGGACCACGATGTCTGACCTTGATCGTGAAACCGTCACAGCGGTCGCACAGCCAGTTGAACAACTACGCGGTGCAGCACAGACCCAGCAGATGCAGGTTCCGAGCGCTACGGGCGGTGATACAGCAGCCCCGCGCGTTCAGCCCGGCGCTTCCGGCACCGCAGATCGGATCCGCTCAGGCGACCTGAATTTCACAGCACCTGAGGTAGAGCTGCCACCGCAAATGGGGACGCAGAATTTCGGCGCCCTAAGCTTGAATACCTATCTGCATTATAATGATTACCTAAAAGTCCCGTATCCTGTGCGATTTGAGCCTTGGCGTGCAGCAGGCAAGTTCTTTTTTGAGTTGCCGGATGGCGGGTGGTATAGCTGCACAGCGGCCATGATCGCGCCGTCCATATTGGTGACAGCGGGTCACTGCGTACATGAAGGTGGAAATGGCAGCGAAGGTTGGTTGACCGACGGCTTCTTCGTGCCCGCCTATTCACAATCGGTAGCGAACTCACGCTATGGCTATTGCGATGTCGAGCATGTCAGAACAACTGAGGGTTGGTTTAATATTGGTGAACTGGACGAAGGCTATGATGTCGCCCTCGTTGTCTGCGGATACCGCAGCGGTACGACCAACCGTTTCATGGGGAATCGCGTCGGTTGGTTTGGCTTCTGTTACGAGAATTGCCGCCAGGATTGGTGGTTCCTGACCCAGATCGGCTATCCGGGCAACTATTACAATGGGCAAGAGATGACAATCAGCCAGCATGTCAGCCGCGCCGCAGAAGGCTGGCCGGATTTCTTTTATGGAACCGGCATGCGGGGTGGATCATCAGGTGGTCCGCATGTGGCCAATATCGGCGAGATCTCGGATAGCTCAGCTGATCCGGGTCAGTATCCTCACCGCAACGTGATTTTCGCTGTCACCTCTTGGGGTTACGGCGATCAAACGCTGAAGGTTCAGGGCGCATCGCCGCTCAGCGGCATGGACAATGAAAACAACTTCCGCAGAATGTATAATCAGACTTGCGTGTGGGCACGTCAGAACTTGCGTCGTCGCGCATGCGAGCGGATTGACTGACTTAAGATGATGCTGTGATCATATGCTCCCTTTCAACGGGGATGCATGACACGATATTGCGAATGAACAAAAAGGGCGCATCCAAGGATGCGCCCTTTTTCATAGCGGATTGTCCTGGGGCTTAACGTCAGAAGTTCAGATAGCCACAGAACAGGCTTGCTGGAGAGATGCCCAAACGGACACTGCTTGCCCGATTGAAGACTTGCCAGCCATTGCATGCATCCGACGTCCCATGCGCATCGCTCCAGGATTTACCGAGCATCTGCGCTGAGTATCCCTTCAGTCGTGGCAAATACTCACAAGCGTCAAACAACAAAGCGCTGCCGAAACCCTATCGCTGCACGTTTGCGACAAATGCAACCGATCTTCAGGCCAGCAATATAACGATCGGTTTCGTGCGAGGGGCATATCTCTTTTGTAAGATATCAAAGCCCATATCGCATTTTATAAAATCTTTACATGCGCTTAGCATATAAGATTGGTGCCGCTGAAGGGACTCGAACCCCCGACCCCATCATTACGAATGACGTGCTCTACCAGCTGAGCTACAGCGGCCTGTGAGCGGGTCTTTAGCACTGGTTTTCAGCGCAGACCAGCCCTTTCAAGCAGATTTTTTCGCCTCGTTATCCGGGTCAGCCACTTGTGCTTCAACCACGTCATCCGCAGCGTCTGAGACCGTCTCCACTGGCTTTGGCAGATTGCCAACAATGATGGGCAGAAGCTCTGTCTGTGTGGCAGTCGGCCCGGAGCTATCAGGTGCGTCGCGCCATTCCAGGGTATCGAAAGCCCCGCATTGGTCACAGATTGCCTGCCATGTTGCGTGGACATGCTGACATTTGCTGCACACCCATTGCGGCCCGCGTTTCGCAGTCAGCGCCCGTGTCAACCAGCCCCTGACGACTGTGTCCTCTGCACCTTCGCCGCGCTCAATCGCCGCCATGATCGTCAAGGCACGCATGCTGGGATCGCGCTCATAGAGATCGCCAAGCGCGCGCCGGGCACCCGGAAAATCCTCTGCTGCAATCAGCAGCTCTGCGCGCAACAACGCGCTTTCCGCTGCATCTGGGCGCAAGCGCAAAAGCTTCTCAAATCGCACCAGACGCTGGCGCGGCGTCTCGTTTCGCTCGATGGCCGCAAAAGCGGCGGCCAGTTCCGGATGGGGTTGAACCTTCCACGCCCGCTTGATGGCCTTTGCCGCATAGCTGTCCTTGCCCTGCGCTGTGAGTGCCTGTGCTGCAGCCACTGCCGCCGGAATCAGATCCGGCGACAAGCGATTGGCCTCGATTGCAGCTTCACGCGAACGCGCAAGATCACCGGTTGCCGCCAATGCATCAGCATCTTGCAGCGCAAGGATCGCATCGCGCCGCCGCCAGACGTCACGGGGCAAATGCCCTGAGGTTTTCTTCAGCATCAGAGTCTGGCGTGCCCCAGACCAGTCTTCGGCTTCAGTCTGCAATTTCAACAACGTGTTCTGTGTCGCTGCATGCGCAGGTTGCATCTCAAGCGCCTTGGCAGCCAGTGCGCGCGCCTTGTCCTTGTCGCCGCGTTCCAGCTTCGTACGGATCAGCCCCTGCACCGCAACAAAACGGCTGCGATTGTCGTCCAACAGCGCTTTGTAGCGGTCTTCGGCCAGTTCCTGATTGCCCTTCATCTCGGCCGCCTGCGCAATCAGCAGGTTCGTCATAACCGGGCGATTCAGCAATTTGTGGGCCTTTTCAGCCTTGGCAATGGCGGTTTTTCCATCGCCTTCCGCCTGCGCGATCATCGACAGCAAAAGCGCATCCAGACCGCGTTTTTCACGATTGCGCATGAAGTAACGTCGAATTGCGGTTTCGTCCCCATTCATGAAACGCAAAACCGCCACAGCCAGCGCGATGAGTTTCAGCACCAGCCACAATGCAACAAGCGCCGCAACCA